>CAYMOM010000046.1:0-13979 GCA_964391995.1 uncultured Faecalibacterium sp. | reverse complement strand
CGGCCGTTCCTCCGCGTAAGGAAAGTTTCCGGCGGAGCCGGAAACGCCCCGCCCGACCGGCAAAGCCGGTCGATACGAATAAAGTCAGAGGGCCTGCGCGCCCTCCGACACCTCCCGGAGGTTTTTTGACAGCCTGGCTCCTTGCTCTGCAGGGAGTTTTTTATTTGCCCGAAAGCATTCATTCTTCCGCCAGGTGCTGGCGCATCACCCTGTCCGTATGCTCAATGAAAAACTGCTTCAGCGCCGTCATGTGGGAATCCTTGTAGACCACATAGAGCTTGCGCACAGCCGGCTCGCCGCCGGGCATGAAGAACAGGGGCTTTTCCTGGGTTTGGATAAAATCGGCATAGTTGGCATTCAGGTAGGTAATGCCCACGTTTTTCACCGCCAGCTGGTAGGAGGTTACATTGTTGGCAATGAACATGATTTCCTTCGGGGCCAGGCGGAAGGTTTGGAAAAGCTGCTGGGTATAATCGTTCAGCGTACCCCGGACGGACGGGCAGATGAAAAGCTGCTTGCTGATCAGGGGGATGGGCACATCCAGCGGATGATGCCGTGTGGCGGATTGAATGTCCAGGCCTTGAAAGTCCGGGTTGTCGCAGCCGGTAACCAGGGTGTGGATTTCATCCGGCAGCTGGCGATAGGCCAGGGAGCCGATGTAGATAAAGGACTCGATGATGGCCAGGTCCAGGGTGTTGTGCACAACCTTCTCCGCCATGCTTTCATCCCGGTCTTCCACGATCCTGATGTGCGCATCGGGGAAGCGGCGGTAGATCTCCGGCAGAATGTGCGGCAGCCACACGCTGCCCCTGTTCCGCCCGATGCCCACCACCAGGGACAGTTCCTGGGGGTAGTCCATATCCTTCAGGTTTTCCAGCAGCTGGCCTTCCTGATACTCAATCTTCTGCATCTCGGAAATGTAATACCTTCCAGCCGCCGTAACCTTGATGGGCGAGGTGGAACGGTCGAACAGGCGAACGCCCACGCTTTTCTCCAGCCGGTTCAAATAGGCGGTCAAGGCCGGCTGGGAAACATACAGCCGCTTGGCTGCGCGGGAGATGTTCTGCTCCTCCGCCAGAACGCGAAGGTAGTACAGTTCGGAATACTTATTGCGCATGGCGCACCTCGCTTTCTTATATTACCATAACATAAAAAGTCCCGTATGTAAAGCGGTTTGGCGGTATAACAGTTATGTTATAGCAGGATAATTCGAACGGTATTGGACACATTTTGTCCGATACGGTACAATGTGGTTGAAAGCAAGATCGTATTCGCATAGTGTACCAGCCCCGGAAAGGCAGAGAAGCAATGGTTCTTCTCCGCTGTGTTTGCTGTCACCATGCTGAATCACGCTGAAGGTTTTACATCTGTGCAAAGGAATGAGCAAATGATGAGCAACTACCCTTCCCCTCTGTGCCGGCCACGGGGCGCCCGTGCTTTGCGCAAGAAAATGATTCCCTACATGCTGCTGGCCCCTGTGCTGATCTTCATCTTCTGCTTTCTGCTGGTTCCAATCCTGAATGTGTTCAGCATGAGCCTGGAGAACTACAAGGCCACCAGGCCCAATGCCCGGGCCTTCATTGGCTTAGGAAACTATGTGAAGATTTTCACCAAGGATGCGGTGTTTACCAAATCCCTCATCAACACCCTTCGGTGGGTTGTGATCAGCGTGGTTATCCAAACGGTGCTGGGCTTCTGGCTGGCCTATGTGCTGAACAAGAAGTTCCACGGCCGCGGCCTGGTGCGGGCGCTGACGCTGGCGCCCTGGGCAGTGGCCGGCGTGATGGTCGGCATCATCTGGAAGCTGATCCTGGGTGAAACCTACGGCCTTTTGAACGATGTGCTGAAGCGCCTGAACATTATCACCACCAATGTTTCCTGGTTTTCCAGTGCATCGCTGGCCACCTTCTCCTGCATATTGGCCAATGTGTGGCGGGGGATTCCCTTCTTCACCATCAGCTATCTTTCCGCCCTGTCCAGCATCCCCGATGACCTGTACGAGTCCGCCAAGATCGATGGTGCCAGTGCACCCCGTGTGCTGTTCAGCATCACGCTGCCCATGATCAAGGATACCATCATCGTCACCACGCTGCTGCGCTCCATCTGGACGTTTAACGCCGTTGACCTGATTGTTTCCATGACCGATGGCGGCCCGAACCGGGGCACCACCACCCTGGCCCTGTATATTATGAACAAGTTCAGCATGGAGTTTGATTATGGCTATGCCTCCGCCCTGGCGGTTATCGCCACGCTGATGATGATGGTGCTGGCCCTCTTCTACCTGAAGTTTGGCAAGCTCGGAAAGGATGGGATCAACTGATGAAGCCATTGAAGCCCCACACCCGCAGCCGGATTGCAAACCTTTTCTTCCGCGACCTGCCCATCCTGTTCTTCCTGGTGTTCATGCTTTTCCCCTTTTACTGGATCATCAACACCTCACTGAAGGCACCCACCGAGGTGTTCAGCGTGCCGGTGAAATACTGGCCCGATGCCCCCACCCTGGACAACTACATCAAGCTGTTTGGCAGCATGGGGTTTGACCGGTACTTCCTCAACAGCGCCTTTGTGGCTGTGCTGACCACCCTGGCGGTTACGGTGCTTTCCCTGCTGGGCGGCTATGCCATGAGCCGCTATCAGTTCAGGGGCAAAGGCTTTGTCTATGTGCTGCTGCTGGTTACGCAGATGCTCCCCGCCGTGGTGCTGATGATCCCCCTGTTCCAAACCATGAACTCCCTGGGGCTGATCAACAACCTGTGGTCGCTGGTCATTGTCTGCTCCTGCACCAACCTGGCCTTCTGCCTGTTTATGATGATGGGCTATTTCAACTCCGTGCCCGTATCCCTGGAGGAGGCGGCGCAGATCGATGGCTGCTCCCTGCTGGGGGCGGTGGTGCGGGTGCTCCTGCCCACCATGCTGCCGGGCATTGTGGCCACCGGCGCCTACGCCTTCATCAACGCCTGGAACGTGTATGTTTACGCAACGGCCTTCATTACGGACAGAAAGGTGTACACCCTGCCCCTGGGCCTGAACGTTTTCCAGGGCGAGTTTGGCACCGATTACGGCAGCCTGGCTGCCGGCTGCGTGGTGGCCCTTATCCCCGTTATCGTTATTTTCGCCTTTATTCAGAAGCACATGTCGGGAGGCGCAACTGCCGGCGCTGTGAAAGGATAAGGCTGAAGGTATAGCAACGTTTACACAAAAGGAGGATTTTCCATGAAGAAGCTCGTTTCCCTGCTGCTGGTGCTGTGCATGGCGCTGTCCGTTGGCTCCCTTGCCGCTGCCGATGAGCGCCAAACCGTAACCCTGTGGTATCACTCCGGCGATGTGGCCACCGATGCCTACTACGAGAAGGCATTCGAAGAGATGAACAACGCCCAGGACAAGTACACCTTCGAGTATGTCAGCTTTGCCTTTGCCGACTTCCAGGAGAAATTCCAGATGGCTGTTATGACCAACACCATGCCCGATGTGGTAAGCCTGGGCTTCTCCAACATTGCCACCTTTGTGGCCCAGGATACCCTGCTGGAGCTGAACGACTATGTTGATCAGCTGACCAACATGGACAAGATTGACGAAGGCCTTACCACCAACCTGAAGGCCCTGGGCAATGGCGTGCTGTACGGCGTGCCCTATGCCTACAACCAGGAAGTTGCCTGGTATAACACCAAGCTCTTTGCCGAAAAGGGCATCGAGGCCGCTCCCGTAACCCAGAAGGAATTCCTGGAGCTGTGCGAAAAGTTTGCCGACAAGGCCAATGGCTCCTACTTCTACAGCCTGCGCGGCGTGCGCCCCTATGACAGCCTGCTGGCCTGGCTGTTCACCTACACCGATGGCTGCGGCTACAACGGCAGCTGGTTCGACGAGAACGGCAAGTGCATCCTGCGCAACGCCAGCTTTGTGGAGGCCCTGGACGTGTACGCCAACATCTACAAGAACGGCTGGGTGTCCGGCGACAGCGTGAACAACAACTTTGCCGAGGTCGTTGCCGAGTTTGGCTCCGGCGTGAGCATGTACATCATCCACAATTCCTCTTCCGAGGCCAACCACAAGACCAACCTGGGCGAAGGCAACTTTGCCTCTGCCACCGTGCTGGCCAACGATGCCGGCCGCTATTACGCCTCCGGCCTGCAGCCCAACGTGTTCTGCGTGACCAAGAACCGCGATGCCGATCACGACTACACCGGCGCCCTGGTGCTGGTGGACAACCTGCTGAGCGCCAAGGTTGACGGCGGCATGTGCGAGGCCGTTGGCCGCGTGCCCTGCAACGTGGAAGTGACCGAGCAGGACTGGTACAAGAACAACCCCAACATGATGCTGGTTGCCGGCTACCTGTCCGATCCCAACTATGTGCAGATCCTCAACCCCTACTGGCTCAGCGATTTCTCCAACATGATTTCCACCGACATGACTGCCGACTTCCAGGCCCTGCTGCTGAACGAAATGACCGCCGAAGAGTGCCTGACCAAGTGGGCCGACAGCATCGACCAGTATCAGGAGGAATACCTGGCCGGCCTGCAGTAACCTGCAAGCTCCTGCCGCTCCCCTGACCCCTGAGTAACCCATGGACGCCATATGCCAGCGATTTCAAATTTGCGCTATGTTATCCTGCGCATATGGCGTCCTTTTTCTGGGTCTTTGCGCCCCTATCAGCCGCTTTCCTGCACGAGGGAGAGCAGCTGCCAGCACGCCAATGTTGATGAAGGAAGGAAAAAACGCCTATGTGCCAGCAGGTTGTATTGTTCCAGGATGATTTCGCCTCTTTCCCCATCGGGCCTCTGCCCTTCGACAGGGAGCATTCCGCCATGGGCGAGTATCACTACTTCCCCCAGGAAGGCTACCAGGGCCAGTGGTATGACCCCATTACCAACTGCAACTTCCGCGGGCCCAACTGGATGGTGATGCACCAGGATGGCGCCCATGTGATGGAGCAAATGCGCCTGCGCAACCCCCTGACCCATGATGTGTGCTCCACCCTGGTGGCTGGCGACAAGGACTGGACGGACTGCACCGCCGCCGTTGACCTGCGCCCCTTGCTGACCACCGACCAGGGCGGCCTGTTGTTCCGCTATCAAACATCCCTGATGCACTATGCCTTCTTTCTCTGCAACCAGGAGGCCCAGCTTTGGCTGGTGGAGAAAACCCAGCGCACCCTGCTCCAGTCCGTGCCCTTTGCCTACGACTGCGACCGCTTCTATCACCTGGAAGCCCGCTGCGAAGGCAGCAGCATCACCTGTGCCATTGATGGCAAGGTGCTCATTTCCCTGGAAAACAGCCGCTATGCCTGGGGGTGCATCGCCCTGGCGGCCTATGTGCCCATGCAGTTTGCCCATGTGGAGGTTTCCTGCTCCCAGCAGGCGCACGCGGCGCTGGTGCAGCGCAAGGCTGAGCACGACCTGCGCCTGGCCCGGAAGCGCCTGCGCTATGCACAGCCCAAGCTGCACAAGGTTTTTGATCTGAAGGACTTCGGCTCCTCCCGGCAGATTCGCTTTGGTCACCTGACGGGCACGGATGAACTGTTCTGCATCCTGGCCCAGCACCAAAAGCGCGTGTTTAAGGAGCGGTATTGCAACATCAGCTGCCTGACAGCCATGAGCATGGAAACCGGCAAGATCCTGTGGCAATGGGGCGAGCCCTCCACCCTGGCTGTCATTCAGGACACCACCTGCGACCTGCCCTTCCAGATTTACGACATTAACAACGATGGCGTTGATGAGGTCATCTTCTCCACCGATTTCAAGCTGATGATCCTGGACGGCCGCACCGGGCAGACCCTTCAGTGGGTGGACACCCCCTATAACCAGGAGCCGGCTGACCAGATTACGGGCATCGAGTTTCAGAAGCATGCCTTTGACCGGCTGAACGTGGATGCCATCCGTATCATCAATGTTTCCGGCAAGGAGCGCCCCAGCGATATTCTGATCAAGGACAGGTATGCCCGCCTTTACGTTTATAACGATAAGCTGGAGCTGCAGTGGAAGTTCTGCCACAACAACACCGGTCACTTCCCCTATGCCTACGATTTCAACGGCGATGGCAAGGATGAAATCTTCAGCTGCTATAACATGATTTCCTCCGATGGACAACTGATCTGGGAGCTGCCCATCGACTGCGACCACACGGACGAGATCATCGTTGGCAAGTTTGACCCCGATGAGGAGGAAATGCTGGCGATTGTTTCCGGGTGGAAAGGCTTCATGATTGTGGACAAGCAGGGGAACATCCGCGTGCGGGACATCAACGGTCATGGTCAGCGCATCAGCGCCGCCAACTACTGCCCGGAGCGCAAGGGACTGGAAATCTGCACCACCACCTATTGGGAGAACCAGGGCATCATCTACCTCTACGACTGCAAGGGCCGGGAGCTGTGGCACATGGAGCCTTCCACCAACGGCAACATCATCGCCCCGGTGAACTGGCAGGGCGACGGCACCGAGCTGATCATGCTCAACGGCAACACCAAGCTGGGCGGCATGCTGGACGGCGAAGGCGACCGGGTGGTTGTTTTCCCCGATGACGGTCACCCAGATATGTGCTGCGAGGTTATCAACCTGACAGGCGATGCCCGGGACGAGATTGTCCTGTGGGATCACAGCAAAATGTATATCTACACCCAGGACCGTCCCTGCACCGTCACAGGCAAGGAATATGTGCCGGAAAAGTATCCCCACTACAATTCCTCCAACTACCGGGGCGAGTATTCCTTCGCCCGGTGGATCAAGAAATAAGCACCCAGGCTGATTGGAGAAAGCAAATGGTCATCGAGCATTATGTATCGGCCTACGCCCAGGCCTTTGCCCGCACGGATCGCAACCTGTGGAACTATGAGGACGGCTGCGTGCTCATCGGCCTGAACGCCTTGTATGAGGCACTGGGCGATGAGCGCTACTTTCAGGCCCTGCGCATGTTTATCGACAGGTATATCGGCCAGGATGGCACCATCCGCCTTTATAACCCCGAAGAGTACAACATCGATTATATCCCAGCCGGACGGGTGCTCTTTCCCCTGTATGAACGCACCGGCCTGGAAAAGTACCGCACCGCCGCCGAAAGCCTGATGAACCAGCTGCGCACCCAGCCCCGCACTGCGGATGGTAGCTTCTGGCACAAGGGCATCTACCCCAACCAGGTGTGGCTGGACGGCCTCTACATGGGCCTGCCCTTCTATGCCATGTATGAAACCCGCTTTGGCAGCAGCGACAGCTTTGAGGATATTCTTCAGCAGTTTGTCAACTGCCGCCGGCGCCTGTATTCCCCCGAAAACGGGCTGTATTACCACGCCTACTGCGAAAGCCGGGACATTTTCTGGTGCGATAAGGAAACCGGCCTTTCCGCAAACTTCTGGACCCGTGCCATCGGCTGGCACCTGATGGCCTTTGCCGATGTGTACGAGCTGCTGCCCAGTACATCCCAGCAGGATACCCTGCGGGCCTTGTGGCTGGAAGCCATGGATGGCATGCTGAAGCGGCGCGACCCCCGCACAGGGCTGTTCTGGCAGCTGACTGCCCTGCCCGACCAGCCGGGCAATTACCTGGAAACCAGCGGCTCCCTGATGGTTGCCTACAGCCTGATGAAGGGCGCGCGCCTGGGCGTCTGGCCCGACGAGCGATATGCCCAGGCCGGCGTGGAGATCCTGATGAGCATTGAGGCCCATATGTTCCGCCTGGAGGATGGGCAGCTGCACCTGGGCGGCATCTGCAAGGGTGCCGGCCTGGGCCCGGATGGAAACTTCCGCCGGGATGGTTCCATTGCCTACTACCTGTCCGAACAGGTGGTGGAGGACGAGCAGAAGGGCGTGGGCGTCTGCATGATGGCCTATGCCGAATACCTGCGCCTGCAGGCTGCCGTGCCCGGCATTGGCCCCCGGGCTGGCCTGTTCACCCAGGCATACGACCCCATCATGCCCGAAGACATTGCGCGGCTGGAAAACCAAAACCAGAAGGAGTGACCCTGCCATGCCGTACACCTTCCCCGTTTCCACCCCCGAGGCCCAGGGTGTGCCTTCCGAGGCCCTGCTGCGGTTTCAGCAATGGCTGGAGCACCGGCATGTACCGCTGCACAGCGCACTTTTCCTGCGCCACGGGCACCTGATTATGGAGTCCTACGCGCCACCCTACGGACCGGACGAACCCCACCGGATGTTCTCCATCACCAAAAGCTTTGTTTCCCTGGCCATCGGCCTGCTGGCAGATGAGGGCAGGCTGTCCCTGGAGGATCGCATTGCGGACTATTTTACCGATATGCTGGAGGGTGAAAATATCCACCCCTATATCCGCCAGACCACCGTGCGCGACCTGCTGCGCATGGCCAGCCCACATATCGGCTCGGCCTACAAGCTCCTTTCCCCCGACCATTGGCCGGACATGGAATGCGTGAAGGCGTTTTTCCTCTGCCCGCCAAGCCACCGGCCCGGCACCCTGTTTGCCTATGATACCTCCGCCACCTATGTGCTTTGCGCCCTGGCGGAACGGCTGAGCGGCATGCGCTTTCTGGATTACCTGCGGCAGAAGGCCCTGGACGCCATCGGCTTTTCCTCCTCCGCCTATTGCCTGCTGGATTCCCACGGCTACAGCATGGGCGGCTCCGGCCTGATGTGCACGCCCATGGATCTTCTTCGGGTGCTGTACCTTGTTTACATGGGCGGCGAATACGAGGGCCGGCAGCTGCTGCCCCGGGACTATGTGAAAGCGGCAACATCCCGGCAGATTGACAATTTCATCAAGCCCGTCAGCACCACCTGGGAAGAGATGCAGGGCTACGGCTATCAGTTCTGGTGCATCCGCAACGGCGGCTTTGCCTGCTATGGCATGGGCGGTCAATTGGCGGTGTGCCTGCCGGAAAAGGATCTGCTGTTTGTGGTCACTGCGGACACACAGGACATTGCCGGCGGCGTTCAGCTGCTGTACGATGCCTTCTTCACCCAGGTTTACCCCCATCTGAGCGAGGCACCCCTGGCGCCTGCGCCCTGGGAGCTTCAGCGCCTGCAGAATGCCTGCCTTGCCCACCAGCTGCCCATGGTTCCCGGCAGCATGGGCAGCCCGCTGCTCAGCCAGATCAACGGCGTCCGCTACCTGCTGGACGAAAACCCCATGGGGTTCCGGGCCATCAGCCTGACCATTGGCCGCGGCAAAGGCACCCTGACCTGGGAAAAAGCAAACGGCACCTTCCGCCTACCCCTGGGCCTTGGCAAAAACCTGGTGGTTCCCTTCCCGGAGGGCGCATTCCGCTGCGCCGCTTCCGGCACATTCATAAGCGGCAGCACCTTTGTGGCCCGGGCCCAGCTGGTGGACACCTGCATTGGCAGCATCACCTTTGAGCTGCACTTTGATGGCCCAACCATCACCCTGCTGATGCACACCGTGGAGGAAACCATGTTCAAGGAGTACAGCGGCTTCATCAGCGGGCACAGGGAGGATTGACCATGTTTGACCCAGGCTGGGAGAAACGCATGCTGGACGGCATTCACCTGCCGCGGATTGCCCCGCGCCAGGTGAACATCGAGGCCTTTGGCGCCCGCAGCGGCACGGCGGTGCCCCAGACGGCAGCCATTCAGGCAGCCATCGATTCCCTGTCCGCCCAGTGCGGCGGGCGGGTGATGGTTCCCTCCGGGCGGTTTCTCACCGGCTCGCTGCGGCTGAAAAGCGGCGTGGAGCTTTGCCTTTCCGCACCGGATGCGGTGCTGGCCTTTTCCACCCGGACGGATGAAGAACAGTATCCCCTGGCCTTTGTTCACTGGGAAGGCACACCATGCTATAACTATTCACCCCTGATTTACGCCCTGGATGCAGAGGACATCGGCATCACCGGTCCCGGTGTTTTGGACGGGCAGGCCGGTGAACAGGTGTGGTGGTGCTGGCACCATCAAACGGAAAACGCATGGGCCGCTGACGGGCGCAACCTGCAGGAAACAGCCCGCATGGCCCTGCGGCAGATGAATGCCGACGGTGTTCCCGTGGCCCGGCGGCGCTTTGGTGACGGGAGCTATCTCCGGCCAAACTTCATTCAGCTGCTGCGCTGCAAAAGGATTCTCCTAAAGGATTTCTCCATCCGCCGCAGCCCCATGTGGCAGGTGAACCCTGTTTTGTGCGAAAGCATCACCATGGACGGCCTGTCCCTGGAATCCTATGGCCCGAACAGCGATGGCATCGACCCGGAAAGCTGCACCGGTGTGCTGATACAGCATTGCCGCTTTGCCACCGGGGATGACTGCATCAGCCTGAAATCCGGCAGGGACAGGGACGGACGGGAAACCAACACCCCCTGCCAGAACGTGCTGATCCGCCACAACCTGTTTGCGGACGGCCACGGGGGCATTGCCCTGGGCAGTGAGGCTTCCGGCGGCATCCGCAATGTGATTGCCTGCCACAACCATTTCGACAGTCCCAGCCTGACCTATGCCCTGCGGCTGAAAACCAACGCCCGCCGCGGCGGCGTGATGGAAAACATCTGGTTTCACGATTGCACCATCCGCACCGTTGGCGAGGCAGCCATTCACGGCACCATGCTCTACGAGGATGGCAGGCAAGGCGATCATCTGCCGGTTTTCCGCAATATCGTAATGGAAAACATCACCGCCCACGGCGGGCAGTACGGCATTTTTCTGGAGGCCTTTCAGGAGGTTCCCATTACCGGCCTGGTGCTCAGGCACATCCGCATAGACGGAGCGGTGCATGCCCTGCGGGCCATGAACTGGCAGCAGCCGGTGATGGAAGATGTATGCATCAACGGCATGCGCTTTCCCAGGCCTACACAGGTGCGCATTCTTGGGCTTCCCCTGCCCGGCGGAACCCTCCGCGCACAGGCCCTGGGCTGCGGTGAGGAACTGCCCTGCACCTTCCGCTGGCAGCTGAACGGCATGCCCGCCGGCGGGGGTGCATCCCTCCGCCTGCCCCAGGACTGCGCCGGTGCAAGGCTGATGGTAACCGCCATTGCCGGAAACGGCGAAGCCATGGACAGCCGGACATACACCGTACTGACCCGGGTGGAAGTTTCCCCCAGCGCGGCGCGGCTGAAGTGCCGGGGACTCCTGCCGGCAGAGAACATTCCGATGGATGCACCCATCACGCGCCGCGGGCTGGCACAGCTGCTGCGCCCCTTTGCCCAGTGCAATGCCAGCTGCGCCATCCCCCGGGATGTGGACGAAGCCGACCTGCCCTGCGTGCTGGTGGTGATTGGCGCACAGCTCCTGGCCCCAAGGGAGGATGGCACCTTTGACCCCCATGGTCATGTGACCCGCCGGGAGATGGCCACCGTGGCCATGCAGGCCTGCGGCGTCAGCTACCGCAATGCCTCCACCACCATGCCCGCCTGTGCCGATGCCCGGCAGGTTGGCCCGGTGTATGGCACCAACGTGGCCCGAGCGCTGTACTTTGGCTTTCAATCCCTGGACGCGCAGGGCGCCTTCCGCCCCATGGCGGCAGTCACCTGGGGCGAGGCACTGGACACCCTGAACCTTGTGGCTGATTTTGCCGGATTCTGACCAACCAAAGGAGGCCGATGGTGTGAACGAACAATGGCAGCGCTATTTTCACCGCTATGCTGCCAGCCTTTTCCCGCAGCTTGCTGCCCGGAAGCGCTGGTGCTACAATCACGACCTTTGCATGCTTGGCTGCAAAATGCTGCTGGATGAAACCGGTGATGGCATTTACCGGCAGGCTATTCTTTCCTGCGGGCAAGCCCTGGCGGATGAGGCCGGCTGCATGCCCTGCTGGAACAGCGCCGAGCACAACCTGGATACCATCAGCTTTGGCAAATCCCTGCTGGTGCTTTATGAAGAAACCGGGAACGATGCCTATCTGCAGGCCGCGCTGATGGTGTGGCACCACCTGGACAGCCATCCGCGAATTTCCACAGGAAACTACTGGCACAAGGATATTTATCCCCACCAGGTCTGGCTGGATGGCCTGTACATGGCGCTGCCCTTCTCCGCCCGATGCATGGAGCTGACGGATGCCGGCGGGTATGATGCCATCCTGGCGCAGTTTGCCAGCGTGCGCCAGCACCTGTGGGTGGAGGACAAGCAGCTGTACCTCCACGCCTGGGACGAAAGCCGCCAGGCCGAGTGGGCCGACCCGGAAACCGGGCGCAGTCCTTCCTTCTGGCTCCGCGCGGAAGGCTGGTACCTGATGGCGCTGGTGGATTGCTATGAGATCATCGCCCGGCACCAGGACGCATCAGCCCTCCAGGCACTGCTGCAGGAGGCCATCCACGGCCTGCTCCCCTATCAGGGCAAGGACTCCCGCATGTTCCTGCAGGTGATTGACCGGGCCGATCTTGCCGGCAATTACCCCGAAACCTCCGGCAGCGCCATGGTTGCCTATGCCCTGCTGAAGGGTGCACGGCTCGGCATGCTGCCCAAGTCTTTTGCCCACAAGGGTGAAGAGATCCTGGAGGGCATACGGCAAACCTGCCTGGCAGACACGGATGAAGGCCCAACCCTTATGGGCATTTGCGCCAGCGCAGGCCTGGGGCCCGGGCCAGATCACCGTACCGACCGGGACGGCACGCCGGCCTATTACCTGAGTGAAAAGCAGATGCCTGACAATCATCACGGTGCAGCCGCCTGCATGATGGCTTGCGCGGAGCTATTGCACCGGCAAAACAAGGAGGAGCCGATATGAAAGCAATTACCATCAACAAGCCCTATGAAATCGCCCTGAAGGAACTGCCCATGCCCCAGCCCGGTGAAGGCCAGGCCCTGCTGAAGGTGCTGTACTGCGGCATTTGCGGCGCGGATGTTGCCAGCTATACCGGCAACCAGCCCTTTACCACCTATCCCCGCATTCCCGGGCACGAGTTTTCTGCCCAGATTGTTTCCATCCCCCAAAACGACCGGGAGCTGAAGGCTGGCGATGTGGTTACCTGCAACCCTTATTTCAACTGCGGCAGCTGCTATGCCTGCCAGAAGGGCCTGGTGAACGCATGCGAGGATAACCAGACCATGGGTGTCCAGCGGGATGGCGCCTTCTGCGAATATGTGGTCATGCCCATCAGCCGCATCAT
The DNA here is from genome assembly GCA_964391995.1 of uncultured Faecalibacterium sp. Lineage (GTDB taxonomy): Bacteria > Bacillota > Clostridia > Christensenellales > Aristaeellaceae > UBA11524. The sequence continues at coordinate 980 of CAYMOM010000046.1, read as the reverse complement.
TCCCGGCAAAGGCCTGAATGCCCGCCAGCTGGCGCTGATTGAGCCTTTCTCCATCAGCCAGCATGCCCTGAGCCGGTGTGCCGTGAAGCCTGGCGATCAGCTGTTCATCACCGGTGCCGGCCCCATTGGGCTGTTTGCCCTGCTGGCTGCAAAGGCCAAGGGCGCCCAGGTTACCATCAGCGATGTGCTGGACGGCCGTCTGGAGAAGGCGCTGGCCTTTGGCGCCGACCATGTGGTGAACACCGCCGCACCGGATGCTGCCCGGCAGCTTCGCGCCATCACCAAGGGGCATGGCTTTGACATCTGCGTTGAAGCCAGCGGTGTATCCGCAGCCTTCATGACCTGCATCGAGCAGGCCTGCCAGGGCGCCAACCTTGTGCTCATCGGCAACGGCAAAACGGAAACCACCTTCCTGCATTCCATCCTGCTAAAGAAGGAGCTGAATGTTTTCGGCAGCCGCAATGCCTATACCAGGGATTTTGAAGCGCTGATTGACCTGGTAGCCTCCGGCGCAGTGGATGTGGAAAACCTGGTCAGCGCCTGCTATGAAGCCGCCGATGCACCCCAGGCCTTCGATGCTCTGGTGCACAACGATGGCAGCCTGGAGAAGGTTCTTCTCCGCTTTGCCGATGCAGAATAATTTTGCCCAGCAAAAAGGCACCCTGTATTGAAGAATTCAGGATGCCTTTTTTGTTTGCCCGCTTACCGCTCTTCCCGGAAATACGCCAGGCCCAGGGAGGCCGGGGGCTGGTTTTCGCGCTTGTTGCGGATGCTGGTGATGATCAGCACCAGAATGGTGACCAGGTACGGCAGCATTTTCAGAAGCGGCTTGGTGGCCATGGTGACGCTGACCCAATCGATGTTGGCAATGTAGCTGGAGCAGCTGAACAGAAAGCCAAACACCGTGGAACCGATGATGGTCACATGGGGACGCCACAGGGCGAAAATCACCAGGGCGATGGACAGCCAGCCGAAGGCCT
>CAYMOM010000045.1:0-14244 GCA_964391995.1 uncultured Faecalibacterium sp. | reverse complement strand
TGATGCTCTCCGGCGCCAACTTCATCATGCTGGATCAGCCCACCAACCACCTGGACCTGGAGTCCATCACCGCGGTGAACAACGCGCTGATCAACTTCCCCGGCAATGTGATTTTCACCAGCCAGGATCACCAGTTCGTCACCACCATTGCGGATCGCATCATCGAGATCAAGCCCGATGGCACCATTGCCGATTACCTGTGCAGCTACGAGGATTACCTGGAGCGCACCAAGGACTGATTACCCATGCCTGCCGTTTCAAGCGGCAGGCTTTTTTTGTTTGATTTTTTCGTGAATGTTGCAAAAAAATTTCAAAAAGGCGTTCATATTCCTTCTGGGATGTAGTATAATAACAGTGGCAGTCCATTTTTGTACGAAAGTGGGGGAGAAATCGCGTGGAATCGCTTTGGCAAACGATACAGACCATGGTGTGGAACGTGTTTCACCGCCCCGGTATATCCGATTTTATCGACATCATTGTGGTGGCATTTATCATATACAAGCTGATCATGCTCACAAGAAAGACCCGGGGCAGCGCGGTGCTCAAGGGTCTGGTGCTTTTGCTGCTCATTGCCGGCGCCAGCGACCTGCTGGGCCTGACGGCCATGAACTGGCTTCTGATGACCATTATTTCCAACGGCGCCGTGGTGCTGGTGATCCTTTTCCAGCCGGAGCTGCGCAAGGCCCTGGAAACCATGGGCCGCGGCACCGTGCTGGACAAATCCCGGGAGGATAAGAGCGAGGAAGCCCGTGTGGTGGATGAGGTGATCAAGTGCCTGACCAACCTGAGCCGCCGGCGGGTGGGTGCGCTGATTGTTTTCGAGCAGAAAACCGGTCTGCAGGACGTGATTGAAACCGGCATCGGCATTGATGCGGAAATCACCTCCGCCCTGCTGGAGAACATCTTTGAGCCAAATACCCCCCTGCACGATGGTGCCGTGGTGGTGCGGGGCACCCGGGTTACCGCCGGTGCCTGCATCCTGACCCTGACCGAGGGTGCGGGCATCAGCCACGAGCTGGGCACCCGCCACCGGGCCGCCATTGGCATCAGCGAAACCACCGATGCCGTGGTGCTGATCGTTTCCGAGGAAACGGGCATTATCTCCATGGCCAAGGGCGGCAAGCTGACCCGCCACCTGGATGCCAAGGCCCTGCGGGAGGTGCTGGGCGGCATGTATCAGCCGCCCCACACCGGCCTGCTGGCCCTGCTGCGCGGCCTGGGCAAGGGAAAGGAGGAGGCCTGACATGGAAAACACCCCTCAAACCCCAAAGAAAAGCCGCTTTCAGCAGGCTATGACCATCATCTGGAATACGCTGAAGCAGAACTGGGGCTTTAAGCTGCTGGCCCTGGTGCTGGCGGTGGTGCTCTGGTCCGGGCTGATCACCCAGGATCCCAACCTGACCCGCGAAAAGGTCTTTAGCGATGTAAAAATCACCCTCAGCGGCTCCGATGCCATCAAGCGCAACGGCCTGATTGTGGTCAACGACCTGACGGATCAGCTTTCCGGTGCCCAGCTGCGGGCCAATGTGCCCCAGATGCGCTACAATGCCGCCACCGGCTCGGTCTATAATGTGCGGGTGGATCTGAGCCGCGTAACCGGAACCGGCGTGCAGGAGCTGGAAGTGCTGACCACCAACAGCACCTCCTACGGCACGGTGAGCGAGGTGATTCCCTCCAGCATCCAGGTGGAGGTGGAGGAATACATCACCCGCTACCGCATTCCGGTGAACATTACCACATCGGGCGAATTGCCCCGGGGCTTCTATGCCACGGTGGCCCAGCCCGATCCGCCCATGGTGGCCGTCAGCGGCCCGAAATCCGTGGTGAACCGCATTGTCCAGGCCGAGGTGCTGCTGGAGCAGAGCAGCCTGCCTGCCCAGGAGGGCGATGTGCGCATTGCTGCACCCTTCTACCTGCTGGACGCCGCAGGGGAGCGGGTGGAAAGCAGCCTGCTTTCCGTTACCAGCGAGTCTGTTCTGCTGGACAGTGTGGTGGTGGAGCTTTCCCTGTACAGCACCAAGAGCATGGTGATTTCCTCCCTGGGGGTCACCACGGGCACCCCGGCTGAAGGCTATGAAGTCAAGGGCGTCAGCTGCGAGCCGGATTTCGTGATAGCCGCAGGCAAGGCGGAAAACCTGGCCCTGCTGGACACCCTGTATGCCAGCGCCATGGTGGATGTAACCGGGCGCACAGCCTCCTTCCAGCAGGTGCTGAAGGTGCGCCGCCCCACCGAGCTGGCTTACCTCAGCTCCGATTCCGTTACCGTGGAGGTGGAGATTGGCCCCATTATCCAGGAAAAGCTGCTGGCGGATCAGAAAATCAGCGTGCAAAACCTGGGCAGCGGACTGAAGGCAACCCTTTCCAACAAGACCGCCAACGTGACCATCAACGGCCCCATGCTGTGGGTGAAGGGCCTGCGCAGCAGCCATGTGGCCCTGGCCTGCGACCTGGCTGGCCTGGCCGCCGGTGAGTACGACCTGCCCGTGCTGTGCACGGTGGAAAACACCGAAGGCCAGCCCTACACGGTGGACCTGTCCCCCGGCACACTGCATGTGGTGATTGAGGAGAAATAGCAACCATCCATACTGTACGAAAGGAGGCCGCCTGTGGGAACCTTTGCCTATTCGATGTTCAGCGGCATGCTCAGCTGGTTCCGCACGGCGGTGAACTGGCTGTGGAACACCCTGGTCAGCCAGGAAAACGGCGGCCTGCTTGCCTGGGTCGGGCAGAACTGGCTGGGGCTGATTGCCGTGCTGTGCGCCATTTGCCTTGCGGTGGATGCCCTGGTGCATCTTCTGCGCTGGCGGCCGGACAAGGTGTGGGCCAGCTTTTTCCGGCGGATGTTCTCCAGGGCCAGCAGCCAGGACACTGCAGGCTTTGCCTCCGCCCGGATGCGCCGCGAATGGCACTACGCCGATGGCACCGCCCGCACCGAGGAGGTGGAGGTGCCCCAGGAGGATTGGCCCCCGGAGGAGCTGCCGCCCACCCCTGTCAGTGAGCTGCCGCCCCAGTATGTGCAGGGCTTTTCCAGACCGGAAAACCTGAAGTATCAAGAGGAAATGAAAAAGGAGCAGCCCGAGGGCCTGGAGGATTATCCCCAGCCCATGCAGCCGCGCCGCCGCCGGGTGGAAGCAGCCGGCACTGAACGGCTGCAGAAGCGCATGACCCGCCTGCACACCCGGACGGACGAGACGGATGGCATGGCGCTGCGCTACCGCCCGGCACCGCCGGCGGTGGACAAGCGGGAAGCCTATCACGAGCCGTATATTCCGCCCCAGTGGAAAAGGCCCGGGGATGTGGGCGCATCACAGGAGGAGGACGAAGGTGAGCATGCTTACTGACCGGCGCTTTGTGGTGCTGGTGGGCAACTATGGCAGCGGCAAGACCGAGCTGGCCCTGAACCTGGCCCTGGACGCCGCCAGAACCCAATCCGCCACCCTGGTGGATCTGGACATTATGAACCCCTATTTCCGCAGCGGTGAAAAGGCGGAGGAGCTCCGCGCCGCCGGTGTGCGGGTGCTGATGCCCACCTTCGCCATGTCCACGGTGGATATACCCGCACTGCCGGCGGAGATCCAGAGCGTGTTTGAGCAGCCCAGCCGGAAGGTGATTTTCGATGTGGGCGGCGATGACACCGGCGCCGCGGCCCTGGGCCGGTACGCGCCCTCCTTCCGCCGCTGCCGGCAGGATACGGAGGTATGCCTGGTGGTGAATGCCATGCGCCCCCTGACCCAGACCCCGGAGGACGTGATCGACCTGGCAGGACGCATTGCAGCCAGAGGGCGGCTGGACATTGACGTTATCATCAACAATACCAACCTGGCGGACAGGACGGACGCTGACATGGTTGCCATGGGACGGAGCATCGCCCGGGAGGCTGCACGGGCGCTGGGCATTCCCCGGGTGGTGGATGCCGCCATGCCTGCCCTGGGCTTGGACGCCCTGCCCCTAACCCGCCACATGGCGCCCGAATGGATGGAGGACGCATGAGCCAGCTGCCACAGGCATTTATCCAGCGGATGACCGCGCTGCTGCAGGATGAAGCAGCAGCCTTTTTGCATACCTATGAGGAGCCGTACTGCCGCGGCCTGCGGCTGAACCCCATGAAGACAATCGACCCGGCGCTGGTGCCGGGCCTGCTGGAGCCTGTACCCTGGGAGCCAACGGGATTCTACCTGGACATGGACTCCAATGCCGGCGCCATGCCGCTGCACGAGGCCGGCGCATACTATCTGCAGGAGCCCAGCGCCATGCTGCCTGCCGCGGTGCTGAACCCTCAGCCCGGGGAAACGGTGCTGGATCTGTGCGCCGCGCCGGGCGGGAAATCCACCCAGCTGGCGCTGCGGATGCAAGGCCAAGGCCTGCTGGTGTGCAACGAGCCTGTGCCCAAGCGGGCGCAGATCCTCTCCCGGAATGTGGAGCGCATGGGCATACCCAATGCCCTGGTGGTCAGCAGCCTGCCGGTACCCCTGGCCCGGCGCTGGCCCGGCGGGTTCGATGCCATTCAGGTGGATGCGCCCTGCTCCGGTGAGGGGATGTTCCGCCGGCACCCGGAAACCCGGGATGAGTGGACGGAGGATTCTCCCGCAGGCTGCGCCAAGCGGCAGGCGGAGATCCTTGACTGCGCGGCGGACATGCTGCGCCCAGGCGGAAGGCTGGTGTACTCCACCTGCACCCTGAACCCGGAGGAAAACGAGGACACCGTCAACGCCTTCTGCCGGCGGCATCCGGACTTTGCACCGGAGGCTTTTCACCTGCCCGGCGCGGATGCACCCACCGGCATGCTGACCTGCTATCCCCATAGGATGAAGGGTGAAGGGCATTTTGTGGCCCTTGTGCGCCGGCGCGGGGAAGGAAAGGCCTGCCTGCCGCCGGATGCCTCCCTGCCCAAGGCTGATAAAGCGGCAGCAGCTGCCCTGCACTCCTTTGCCAAGGATGCACCGGAACCTACCGCCCTGCTGGGAGACACGCTGATTCACCTGCCCGCCTGCCCGGACGTGCGGGGAATCAAGGTGCTGCGGGCCGGCCTGCACCTGGGCAGCGTTCGCGGGAAGCTGTTCCTGCCGGATCACGCCTGGGCGGTGAGCTTCACCCCGCCGGACATGCCCCAGGTTCCCCTGACGGAAGCGCAGGCCCGGCACTACCAGGCCGGAGAAACCATTCCCGTGGATGAATCCCTGCGCGGCTATGTGCTTCCCAGCCTCCACGGCCTGCCCCTTGGCTGGGGAAAAATCAGCGACGGCATCATGAAAAACCACTACCCTAAAGGCCTGCGCCGATAAGAAAAGAGGACGAAAAACCGTCCCCTCAAAAAGCAACACCCCCGCGTCGCGGCGGGCCCTCCGCCCGCCGTGACCCCTGCTTGACTGTAACCCAGTCACACTGTCCCGCCCGGGATTCTTAAGGGCCTTTCGGCCCTTAAGCGGGGTCCAGGGGCAGCGCCCCTGGCGTTTTTGCCACACCGGTTTCACGGGCCGCTTGCATTACGGCGGCGGCGACTGCAGGCGCAACGCGCTTGTCCAGGGCATCGGGCAGGATGCAGGTGGCGGAAAGGTCGCTTCCCACCAGGTCAGCCAAGGCCCGGGAAGCGGCCATTTTCATTTCTTCGTTGATGCACCGGGCTCGGCAGTCCAGGGCACCCCGGAAAATGCCGGGGAAGGCCAGCACGTTGTTGATCTGGTTGGGATAATCGCTGCGCCCGGTGCCCACCACCGCTGCCCCGGCGGACAGCGCTTCCTCCGGCATAATCTCCGGGGTGGGGTTCGCCATGGCAAAAACAATGGGCTTTTCCGCCATGCTGCGCACCATGTCCCCCGTGAGCACACCGGGGGCGGACACGCCGATGAACACATCCGCGCCCTGCACAGCATCTGCCAGGGTGCCGCGCAGATGCTGCCGGTTGGTTTTGCAGGCCAGCTCCGCCTGGGCGGCGTTCAATTCAGGCATGCCCTCGTCAATGATGCCAAACCTGTCCACCAGGGCCAGGTGCTTAACGCCCAGGTTCAGCAGGTGTTTGGCAATGGCAATGCCAGCGGAGCCAGCGCCGTTCAGCACAACCCGGGCGGCTGCAATGTCCCTGCCGGTGACCTTCAGGGCGCCCAGCAGGGCGGCGGCAACCACCACTGCCGTGCCGTGCTGATCATCATGGAAAACGGGAATGTCGCAGCAGGCCTTGAGCTTTTCTTCAATCTCAAAGCACCGGGGCGCGGCAATGTCCTCCAGGTTGATGCCACCAAAGCTGCCTGCCAGCAGGGACACCGTGCGGACAATTTCGTCCGTGTCCTTGGAGCGGATGCACAGGGGGAAGGCGTCCACGTCCGCAAAGGTTTTGAACAGGGCGCACTTGCCCTCCATCACAGGCATGCCGGCCTCCGGGCCTATGTCCCCCAGGCCCAGCACGGCGGTGCCATCGGTCACGACCGCCACCAGGTTGGCACGGCGGGTCAGCTCATAGGACTTGTCCGGGTCAGCCTGAATGGCAAGGCAAGGCTCCGCCACACCGGGGGTGTAGGCCAGGGAAAGCTCCTCACGGCTGGTAATGGGCGCGCGGGAGATCACTTCCACCTTGCCGCGCCACTGATAGTGCTTTTGCAGGGATGCTTCACGAATGTTCATGGGTTTGCCATCTGCCCTTGTCCCTGGGCGGCGGGAAATGTTCACCCATGCAGTTTACCGCTGCCGGGCGGATTTGTCCATAGCAAAATGCGGCGGTGTGTGCTATACTGATGCGGAAAGGGGCGATGGCATTGCTGAGCAAGCGGGACAAGCTATACCAGGCAGCGGCAGGTTTGCAGGCCTTGCGCTGCCCGGCCTGCGGGGAGGATATGCACCGGGCAGGGGAGGACTTTGCCTGCGGGCGCGGGCACCGGGTGAACGTGAACCGCAAAGGCTGCCTGAACTTCCTTTCCGCGCCGGTGGACAGCTGCTATGATGCGGCGCTTTTTCAGGCCAGGCGGCGGGTGTTTGCGGCAGGGTGCTATCAGCCGGTAGCGGATGCGCTGGCGGCTATGCTGCCGGATGCGCCCCAGCGGCTGCTGGATGCAGGCTGCGGGGACGGCTGGTACCTGAACGAACTGCTGTCAAAGCATGAAACCTGGCAGGGTGCGGGGGTGGACATCAGCCGGGACGCTATCTTCCAGGCAACGGATCAGCCCTGCACGGCGCTATGGTGCGTGGGCGACCTGCGCCGCCTGCCCTTCAGGGACGGAGCGTTTACCGCCGTGCTGGACGTGCTGACCCCTGCCAATTACGATGAATTCCGCCGGGTGCTGGCGCCGGATGGTGTGCTGCTGAAGGTGTACCCGGGGGCAGGCTACCTGCGGGAGCTGCGCGCTGCCCGGAATATGCCGCCCTATGCGGAAGGCCAGGTGGAGGCCTATCTGCGGGAAAAGGCGCAGGTAACGCAGGAAAAGCGTGTAACCGTGGTGCACCCGGTTACGCCAGAGTTGTGGCGGGACTTTGTGTGGATGACCCCGCTGAACCAGGATCTGTCCGACAGCGAGAAGGAGGCCATCGCCCAGCAGCCCGCGCCCACGGTGACGGTGGATTTGCACGTGGCAGCGGTGCGGTTATAATGCGAATCGAAACCAAGCTCAATAAAAAAGCCTGAACCGACCTATGGTTACAATCATAGGCCGGTTCAGACTGTCAAAAAACTTCGACACCTCCCGGAGGTTTTTTGACAAGCTGGAACAGCCACAACAGATCAAACTGCTGTGGCTGTTAACTGTTTTGTGGCTACCGACGATTTGGCAGGTTTTTGTTATGCTTACAGCTCCTTCAGCATGGATACCAGCGGCTGATAGCCGTTGCTGCGGGACTTGAAGCCCCGTGGGTTCCGGCCAAACTCCACAAAGCCTTCCTTTTCATACAGTGCAATGGCGGATGCATTGTCCGCCACCACGGACAGCTCCAGCTGGGTGTAGCCAGCCTGCCGGGCGCAGGCAATGCAGGCCTCCGTCAGCGCCTTGCCCAGGCCCAGGCCCCAGTATTCCTTCAGCACGCCAATGCCAAAATCCGCCCGGTGACGCACCTTCTCCTGGGAGCCGATGGCTTCAACGCCTGCGGTGCCCGCCATGTGCCCATCCACCAGGGCAACAATTTCGATTCCCTTGGCGCTGGCTGCCTTTTCAGCCAGGTGCTGGCTTTCCTGCTCGGGGGTCAGGGTGCTTTCATCGGGGTAGGTCAGCATGTAGTCCGTTTCCCGGTGGGTCTGGAGGTAAACCGCCAGGGCGGCGGCGCCATCGGCAGCATCGCCGTTCCGCAGGATGGCGGTCTGCCCGTTTTTCAGCGTGATTTCCTGATAATATTTCATAAGTGCTCCTTTGGTTACTGGCCCACAATGTTCCGTGCCACATGCACGCCGCTGGCGCTGGCGTGGGACAGGGAGTGGGTGATGCCGCTGCCATCGCCAATGATGTACAGGCCCTTGTGCCGGGATTCCAGCTTGCTGCTGACCTCCACTTCCATGTTGTAGAACTTGACCTCCACGCCGTAGAGCAGGGTATCCTCGTTGGCGGTGCCGGGCGCCACCTTGTCCAGGGCGTAAATCATCTCAATAATGCCGTCCAGGATGCGCTTGGGCAGCACGAGGCTCAGGTCGCCGGGGGTGGCGTTCAGCGTGGGGGTGGTGAAGGACTCCTGAATGCGGCTGTGGGTGGAGCGGTGCCCGGTGACCAGGTCGCCGAACCGCTGGACAATCACCCCGCCGCCCAGCATATTGCTCAGCCGGGCAATGCTTTCGCCATAGCCGTTGGAATCCTTGAACGGCTCGGAGAAGTGCTTGGCTACCAGCAGAGCAAAGTTGGTGTTCTCGGTCTGCCGGGCAGGGTCTTCATAGCTGTGGCCGTTCACGGTGATGATGCCGTTGGTGTTCTCGTTCACCACGGCGCCCTTGGGGTTCATGCAGAAGGTGCGCACCAGGTCGCCATACTTCTTGGTGCGGTAGACAATCTTGCTCTCGTACAGCTCGTCCGTCAGGTGAGCGAAAACGGTTGCGGGCAGCTCTACCCGCACGCCGATATCCACCCGGTTGGAGCGGGTGGGAATGTCCAGCTCCTGGCAAACGGTTTCCATCCACTTGCTGCCGCTGCGGCCCACGGAAATCACGCAATCCCTGCAGGTGAAGGCCTTTTCGGCGCACTGCACCTGATAGCCGCCATCTGCCAGCGCCACATGCTGCACAGGGGTGTTGAAGAAGAAATCCACCTTGTCCTGCAGGTAGGCATAAAGATTCTCCAGCACCACATAGTTGATGTCCGTGCCCAGGTGGCGGACGGAGGCATCCAGCAGGTGCAGGTCGTTCTGAATGCACAGGGTTTTGAAGCGGGTGCCGGTGGTGGAATACAGCCGGGTGCCTTCGCCGCCGTAGCGCATGTTGATTTCGTCCACATACTTCATCAGATCCAGGGCCTGCTTTTTGCCGATGTACTCATACAGCGTGCCGCCGAAATCGTTGGTGATGTTGTATTTTCCATCAGAAAAAGCGCCGGCGCCGCCAAAACCGCTCATGATGGAGCAGCTTTTGCACCCGATGCAGGACTTGATTTTCTCCCCGTCAATGGGGCAGCGGCGCTTGCTGAGGGGATGACCGGCTTCAAGAACGGCAACCTTCAGCTGGGGGGCAAGGCGGGTCAGCTCGTAGGCGGAAAAAATGCCGCCCGGGCCTGCGCCGATAATGATCACATCGTAATTCATGCATGAACTCCTATCGTCTGGCGATGCTTCGCCGCACAAACTTACTACTATATCATAGCATACAAACAGGCGGATTGCAACGGCAGTCCGGGGCATGAAAATACAATTTTTTTTGCCGGAGCGAATTTTCCGAAAACGTTTGAAATTCCTAGGTTTGGAAACGCTTTCACAACGCCAAAACCTTGTCAATCGGGGCATTTGCAAAGAAAAATATCAAAAAAACTATTGATTTTTCCTAAATGATACGATATACTATGCCTGTCAGTAAAAGCGACGTGTAACCGAAGAAAAAAGGCGCCCCACTTTTACACCGCTCCTTTTATTTTGGTACATGCGCCGGCTGTCAAGGTTGTCGATGACGGCAGTGAGCCGTTTGAGAAAAATTGCGGCAAAACCGCAAAATATTAAGGAGGAAACCCCATGAAGAAACTGGTTGCTCTCGTCATGGCGCTGATGCTCGCTCTTTCCTGCGTGAGCTTCGCTGCCGCGGAAGACAAGATCGTCCTGAACGTTTGGTCCTTCACCAACGAGTTCCAGGGCATGATCGAAAAGTACTATGCTCCCAACCATCCCGAAATCGAGTTCAACTTCGTCATCTACCCCACCGACGGCGGTGAGTACACCTCCAAGGTGGATACCCTGATGGCTGCTGACGCCGCTGGCGCCGAAGCTCCCGACATCTTCACCCTGGAAGCTGCCTTCGTGAAGAAGTATGTGCAGAGCGATTGGACCGCTGACCTGAAGGACGTTGGCTTCACCGATGAAGAGTTCGCTCCTGCCATCCCCGTGATGCTGCAGATCGGCCAGAACTCTGCCGGCGTGCAGAAGGGCCTGTCCTGGCAGTCCACCCCCGGCGCTCTGATGTATCGTGCCGACCTGGCCGAGAAGTATCTGGGCGTGACCACTCCCGAAGAGTTCCAGGCCCTGGTTGCCGACTGGGATACCTTCATGGAGACCGCCGAGACCCTGAAGGAAAAGTCTGAAGGCGCCTGCAAGATGGTCATCGGCGCTGGCGACATCTGGAACGCTTATCAGTACAACCGTACCGAAGGCTGGGTTGTGGATGGCAAGCTGGTCATCGACAGCGAACTGTATGACTTCGAAGAGCTGTGCAAGGTTCTGGAAGAGGACGACCTGACCCACAAGGGCAGCGCCTGGTCCGAGACCTGGTTTGCCGGCATGCGCGGCGAGCTGGAGACCCTGTGCTTCTTCCTGCCCACCTGGGGCCTGCACTACACCCTGAAGCCCAACTGCACCACCGGCCTGCCCGCTGAGTACACCGAGGACGACCTGGCTTCCATCTCCGCTGCCAACAACGGCACCTACGGCCTGTGGCGTATGTGCGCCGGCCCCGTGGGCTACAGCTGGGGCGGCACCTGGGTTGGCGCCAATGCGGCCAAGGTTGCTGCCGCTGATGACGCCAAGAAGGCTGCCATCAAGGACGTGCTGAAGTTCTTCACCCTGGACGAGGACTTCCTGTACACCTATGCCAAGGACACCGGCGACTTCGTTGGCAACAACAACGTGGTTGACAAGGTTGTTTCCGAGAACATCGCTAACCCCTTCCTGGGCGGCCAGGACCACTACGCCATCTTCGCTCAGACCGCGAACCTGGCCAACGGCTCTCTGATGACCGAGTATGACGAGACCATCAACTCCGCTTGGAGCGATTTCGTCACCACTCCCTACACCAAGGGCGAGAAGGATCTGGACACCTGCCTGGCCGAGTTCAAGGCTGAGGTTGCTGCCAAGATCGCCAACATCGTTGTGGAATAATCCCGGCTTCAATGGTTGAGTTGAAGTGACCTGTGGGGCTGTCACTTGCCAGCGCGGCAGGGGGCAGCCCCCTTTCTCGATTCTTGCGCACATTTCCCACCCTGACCGGGTGGAAAACAGGATAAGGGGTGGAAAAATGCAAGCCGTCAAAACAAAGCCGACAGCAACGGCAAAACATAAGGGCGTCAGTTACAGCCACCACGGATATCTCTTCATTGCACCGTTTTTCATTGTGTTTATCATCTTCCAGCTGTACCCCATTTTCTTCACGTTCCGCACCTCGATAACGGACGCCATGGGCTGGGAGAAGGTTCTGGAAAACCAGATCATTGGCTTCGAAAACTATCGTATGCTGTTCGACCCGAGCAGCACGATTTACTCTAAATTCTGGGGTGCCTTTGGCAATACCCTCATCATGTGGGTATGCAACTTCATCCCCCAGCTGAGCATTGCACTGATCCTGGCCGCCTGGTTTACCGATACCAGGCTGCGCCTGCACTGCCAGGGCGCCTTCAAGATGATGATCTTCATGCCCAACATCATCACCGCCGCCACCATTGGTATGCTGTTCTATTCCCTGTTCAATTTCCCCGTGGCCCCCATTAACACGCTGATACAATCCATCGGCATTGCCAATATGCCCATTGAGTTCTTCCGCTCCACCGCCTGGAGCCGGGGTATCATCTCCTTCATCCAGTGGTGGATGTGGTGCGGCAATACCATGATTATCATGATCGCCGGCATGTCCGGCATCAACCCGGCCCTGTTCGAGGCCGCTCTGGTGGATGGCTGCACCAGCCGGCAGACCTTCTGGAAGATCACCATGCCGCTGCTCAAGCCCATTCTGCTGTACAACCTGGTCACCTCCCTGGTGGGCGGCCTGACCATGTTCGACATCCCTCACATGATGACCCAGGGCAACCCCAACGAAACCACCAACACCGTTGCCCGCTTCATCTACACCCAAGGCTTCACCGGCTCCTACAACTTTAATGTGGCCAGCGCCGCCTCCGTTGTCCTGTTTGTGATTATCATCATCGGTTCCATGATCATGAACTGGTTCCTGAAGGATCGGGACGCAAAGCCCAGCAAGGTGAGGAGGCTGGCAAAATGAAAAAGCTGACAAAGATCGTCACACTGGTTCTGCTTCTGGTTACCGTTGGGCTGATGTTTGCCCCCGTTGCCACCTTCAACGACAATTCCGCCAACTCCATGGCTGCGGACATTGAAAAGCAGGAAGGCCGCGTGGTCTCCGCCCAGGAAAAGCTGGACCGCTGGGTGTCCGAAGGCAAAAAGAGCGCCGAGGACATTGATAAGCAAAAGGCCAAGGTGCAGAAGGAGCAGGAAAAGCTGGATGCCCTGCTGGCTGAGCAGGCTGCTGCCAGCAGCGAGGAATCCTCCGGCCTGAGCTATGCGCTGCTGCCCGGCAAGCTGCCCACCGAACTGGAAATCGATATGCAGGTGGTGAACCAGTACAAGGTTTACCAGCCCAATTTCGAGGCCTATTACATCTGCGTGTGGCTGACACTGGCGCTGTTTGTGCTGGCGGCTGTGCTGCTGGTGCTTGCCGGCAACAAACTGGTGAGCAAGCTGTACACCTTCTCTGTCTTTTCCCACCTGGCCGGCATTGTAATGCTGGTGTACTGCATCCTCCGGCTGAAGGCCTTCCCCATCGCGCTGCCCTATGGCAATGCCGACCTGAACGACCTGGTGGTGTGGCTGATGATCGGCTGCTCGCTGGTGTCCTTCATGCTTTCCGTGCGCGGTGTGTACAACTCCAAGCGCAGCATGATCTATGTGTTCTGCATTCTGCTGTGCGCGCTGGCCATCCTGCCCTTCTGGATCATGATCGTCAACGCCACCCGCTCCAGCTTGCAGATTCAGTCCGGCATGTCCCTGCTGCCCAGCTCTTTCCTGGGCAACAACTGGAAGGTGCTGCAGACCAAGAACTTCGATATTTCTGTGGGCTTCAAAAACAGCGCCATCATCGCCTTTGGCTCCACCATTCTTGGCGTGTACTTCTCCGCCATGACGGCCTACGGCTTCAAGGTGTATGACTTCAAGGGCCGCAAGTTCCTCTACGGCGTGGTGATGGCCATCATCATGATTCCCGGTCAGGTCACCGGCACCGGCTTCTACATGTTCATGTACCGCCTGGGCCTGACCAACAACTACCTTCCCCTGATCATCCCCTCCATTTGCAGTGCCTCCACGGTGTTCTTCTTCCGCCAGTATCTGGAGGCAAACTTCCAGGTGTCCCTGGTGGAGGCAGCCCGGATCGACGGTGCCAAGGAGTTCTACACCTTCAACCGCATTGTGGTGCCCATCATGGTGCCCGCCATGGCAACCATGGGTATTATGGCGGTGATTGGCTCCTGGAATAACTACCTGACCCCCCTGATGCTGCTGTCCGACCCCACCATGAAGACCCTGCCCATGATGGTGAAGGAGCTCCGCGGCGACATCTACCGCACGGAGTATGGCTCCATCTACCTGGGCCTGACCCTGACGGCGCTGCCGCTGCTGATTGTGTACTTTGCCTTCAGCAAGTACATCATTGCCGGCGTTGCCGTGGGCGGCGTGAAGGAATAACAGAAAATGCCTGCCAAGGAGTGTGCCAAATCCGGCACACTCCTTTTTGCACAAAAATCCGTTCTTTTCCCGAAATATTTTCAAAAAAGGCTTGCTTTTATCGGGAAAATTGTGTACAATAGCACCGTAATCCCGGTCGAACGTTCGGATTTTTCCAAAAACGGGGGAGCCGGGCACCAC
>CAYMOM010000044.1:480-14254 GCA_964391995.1 uncultured Faecalibacterium sp. | reverse complement strand
CAGGCCGTCAATCAGCTCCCGCTCCGCCTGCAGGGTGTATTGCTCCGGCACCAGCAGCACCACGGGCAGACCCTGCCTGTGCATTTCTCCAATCCGCCCGATCAGGCAGGGCAGCACCTGGCCTGCCCGGCCACCAAGAATCTGCACCGGCTGCATGTCCCTTCGCCTCCTTTTTCTCCATTATGCCACAAAGGGGCGGAGGATTCAAGCGTTGCCGGGCAAGTGGAAATGTGGTATACTGGCCTGGAGGTGAACACCCATGAGCAAAACCAAGGAGCGCATCCGGGAAAGCCAGCTGCGCTACAAGCAAAACCTGGGCCAGAACTTCCTTTATGATGATGACCTGCTCTCCGCCCTGGTGGCTGCCAGCGGCGTGGAGAAGGAGGACGATGTGCTGGAGATTGGCCCGGGCAGCGGCAGCATGACCCGCCACCTGTGCGATGCGGCCCACCATGTGCTGTCCGTGGAGCTGGACGAGCGGCTGATCCCCCTTTTGCAGGCGTTTATGCACGACAAGGATAACTTCACCCTGGTGCAGGGGGATGTGATGCAGCTGAACCTGGCGGAGGTCACTGCCCGGCTGCGCAAGCCCCTTTCCGTGGTGGCGAACATACCTTACTATATCACCACGCCGCTGATTAACCTGTTGCTGACCTGCGGCATCCCCCTGCGCCGCCTGGCGCTGATGGTGCAGAAGGAAGTGGCGGACAAGATCCTTTCATCCCCCGGGGATGAGGGCTGGGGCATGCTGGCAGTGCGCTGCCAGTACTTTTGCCAGCCGGAACTGGGCACGGACGTGCCTGCCCGTTTGTTCACCCCGCCGCCCAAGGTGGACAGCGCCTTTGTGCTGCTGCCCGTGCGGGAAAAACCAGCCGTGCAGGTGAAGTGCCAGGAGGATTTCTTCCGGGTGGCCGGCGCGGCCTTTGCCCTGCGGCGCAAGACCATGACCAACAACCTGTGCGCCACCTTCCGCATGGATCGCCCCCAGGCGGCGGCCCTGATGCAGTCCGCCGGCCTGGATGAGCGCATCCGCGGCGAAAAGCTGACCCTGGAGGAGCTGGGCCGCCTGGCGGATGCCTATACCGCCATGAAGGAGGCGCAGGCATGAGCATTGCGCAATTCACCCATGTGTCCCCGGAGCAGTACCGGCAGGACGCCGCTGCCTATGCCCTGAGCCTGCCGGTGGAGGAGGTTCCTCTCCCCAGCCGTGCCACTGCGGGCAGCGCAGGCTATGACTATGTGTGCCCGGTGGAGGTGACCCTGGCGCCGGGAGATTCCGCCGTGATTCCCACAGGCATCCGCTGCGAAATGGCGCCCGGCTGGGTGCTGCTGAACTGTCCCCGCTCCTCCCTGGGGCGCAGGCATGGCATTCGCCTGGCTAACACCGTGGGGGTCATCGATGGCGACTACGCCCATGCGGATAACGAAGGCCACATCCTGGTGATGCTGGTCAACGGCGGCGACCACACCGTAACCCTTCACCCGGGCGAGCGCTTCTGCCAGGGGATTTTCCTGCCCTTTGGCCTGGCGGAGGAAGATGAAGTGACCGGGCAGCGCTGCGGCGGCTTTGGCTCCACAGGCAAGTGACGATCAGAAAGGAAGTTTTTCAACATGCGGTGCAGCTGCAAGGAATGCGGAACCTATATGATTCAGGCGGAAAGCGACCACCTGGGCTGCGTGTGCCCGGACTGCGGCTACCGCTGCAACGACTGCCTGGGCACCAACACCGTGGTGTCCCGCGAGGCACTGAAGGCGCTGGCCTTTGATCCCCGCTTTCAGCCCGGCGCCCTGGCGGAATCCTTCATGCAGCAGGATGAGGACGGCTATGACCAGTAACCGGGTGATTCTCCACTGCGACTGCAACAACTATTTTGCCTCGGTGGAGCTGCTTTCCCGCCCGGAGCTGCGGGGCAAGCCCGTGGCGGTGGCAGGCGACCCGGAGGGCAGGCACGGCATCATCCTGGCGAAAAACGATGCAGCCAAGCGCTGCGGCGTAAAAACGGCGGAAACCATCTGGCAGGCCAAAAAGAAATGTCCCGGCCTGGTGCTGCTGGCGCCCCATCACGACCTGTATGAGGACATGAGCCGCCGGGTGAACGCCATCTATCTGGACGTGACCGACCAGGTGGAGGCCTTCTCCATCGATGAAAGCTGGCTGGATGTAACCGGCTCCCGGCAGTTGTTTGGCGATGGGGTGACCATTGCCGATATGCTCCGCCGCCGTGTGCGGGAGGAGCTGGGCATTACCATTTCCGTGGGCGTCAGCGACAACAAAACCTGGGCGAAAATGGGCAGCGACTACAAAAAGCCCGATGCCACCACCCTCATCACCCGGGAAAACGCGGCAGAGCTACTCTACCCCCTGCCGGTGGGTGATTTGCTGTTTGTGGGCCGGGCTGCCGCGGAAACCCTGAACCGCCACGGCATCACCACCATTGGCGCCCTGGCCCGGTGCAGCCCCGATATGCTGTCCCGGTGCCTGGGCAAGCAAGGCGAAAGCTATTGGCGCATGGCCAATGGCCTGGACGACAGCCCTGTGCGCCCCTGGGGTGAGAGTGACCCGGTGAAAAGCATTGGCAACAGCATGACTTACCCCCACGACCTGGTGGGGTGGGAGGACTTCCGCGCCGGCCTGATGCCCCTGTGCGACAGCGTGGGTGCAAGGCTCCGGGCCCAGGGACTGAAGTGCCGCACCGTTACCGTGCAGATCAAGAATCCCAGCCTGAAGGTGATTTCCCGCCAGAAAACCCTGGCTGTGCCCACCAACCTGACCCGCCAGCTTTTCCAGGAGGCCTGCGGCATTCTTGCCCAATGCTGGCCTGAGGATGCGCCCATCCGCCTGCTGAGCGTGACGGCATCGGGTCTGGCGGCGGTGGATGAAGCCGTGCCGGCCCAGCTTTCCTTTCTGGAGGAAGCGCCGGCGGAGGATACCCGCCAGGCTGCCCTGGAGGCTGCGGTGGACAAGCTGCGCGGGCGGTTTGGCAAGGGAGCCATTGCCCCGGGAACCCCGAAGATATGAAAAAGCCTGTTGCGGGTGTGCAACGGGCTTTTTTGTGCGGAAGCGCAAGGGGCGGCAGGCCCATCGTGCACACATTTGGCACACAGGGCCTGTGGCGGGGGATGTTCTTTCTCACTCGCGAGAAAGAACCAAAGAGCGCCCGGGGCCGCTAATACTGTACCGCTGCGTAGCGGCCCCGGACCCCCTTTCCCCCGCAACTGGGCAGGTTTTCCGGTTGGTGACCCCACCGGCTTCCCCCCGGGGGCGATCAGGGACGTGTTGGTCGTTTTGGAGGTTTGGGGCACCTTGCGCGCGGCATGTGGCTCGCGCTTTGTGCACAGGTTTGTGGGCTGGTGCATGGCCAAGCACCATGGCTTCCCCTGGAGGGGAAGCTGTCCCGAAGGGACTGATGAGGTGGAAAGCTGCTGAATAGCTTAGTTCCATCGGAGCACAAAGGCTCCCTCCGGGAAGGTCAAGTCCCTCCCCCGCGTCGCGGCGGGCCTGTCGCCCGCCGTGACCCCCGCTTGGCTGTAACCAATCGGGGCTGTCCCACCCGGGATTCTTAAGAGCCTTTCGGCCCTTAAGCAGGGTGCAGGGACAGCGTCCCTGCCTCACGCTTCCACGCGGATCATGCTTTCCACGCGGCAGACGGCGGGATCCAGGTGCTGCAGGGCAGCCAGCATGGATTGCTCCTGGGTGGCGTGGGTGATGAAAATCAGCGGCACGCGGCCGTTTTCGATGGCGTCCTTCTGCATCATGGTGGCGATGGACACGCTCTCCCTGGCAAAGCAGCCGGCAACGCTGGCCAGCACGCCGGGGGCATCGATGGCGGACAGGCGGATGAAATACTTGGTTGTCCAGTTGTTGGTGAAGGTCAGGCTGGCGTCCGGCTCAGCCTTGTTGGCAAAAGTGGGGTGAACGTGCACATCGCAGGTTACCGCGTGGAGGATGTCCCCTACAACGGCGCTGGCTGTGGGCATGTCGCCGGCACCGCGGCCCTGGAGCATCATTTCCTTGCAGGCATGCCCATGGAGATACACCGCGTTGAAGCTGCCGTCCACCCGGCTCAGGGGGTGATCCGCCGGCAGGAAGGTGGGGTGCACGCGCACCTCAATGGTGCTGCTTTCCCGCTTGGCAATGGCCAACAGCTTCAGCACATAGCCCATTTCCTTGCCGCAGGCAATGTCCATGGCGGTGATCTGCGTAATGCCTTCCCGGTAAACCTTTTTGAAGGGCACCCGGGCGTGAAAGGCCAGGCTGGCCATGATGGAGAGCTTGTAGGCCGCGTCCATGCCCTCCACATCGCTGGCAGGGTTAGGCTCGGCCAGGCCCAGCTTCTGGGCATCAGCCAGCACGGCGTGATAATCCTCGCCGTTTTGGTACATGCGGCTGAGAATGTAGTTGGTGGTGCCGTTGATGATGCCCATCAGCCGGTCAATGCGGTTGGCCTGGAGCGGGGTCATCAGGGTGGAGATAATGGGAATGGCACCGCAGACGCTGGCCTCGTAATACAGGCCCACATGGCTGCGCTGGGCGGCCTCCTGCAGGCGGTGCCAGTTGAGGGCCACGGCTACCTTGTTGGCGGTTACCACAGTTTTGCCGTTCTTCAGCGCGGTGAGCATGTACTCCGTGGCCGGCTGTTCTCCGCCCATGAATTCGGCAATCAGGGAAATCTCCGGGTCAAACAGCACATCGTTGGGCTGGTCGGTCAACAGCTCTGCCGGAACGGAGCAGCTGCGGGCCTTGTGCACATCCCGCACAAGGATTTTTTTCACCCGGATGGTCACATGATCCCTGTGGGCAATCTCCGGCGCAAAGCCCTGCAGCAGCTCCCACACGCCGCCGCCCACATTGCCGCAGCCCAGAAAGCCGATAACAATCTCCTTCATGGTTTTCCTCCTTGTAATAAGTGCACACCGGTGTTGCCAGGCTGTGCCTTTCCCGCGTCGCGGCGGGCCTGTTGCCCGCCGTGATCCCTGCTTGGCTGGCGTACGCAACACACCCAAAGAAGGGATGCTTAAGGGCCTTTCGGCCCTTAAGCGGGGTCCGGGGCAGCGCCCCTGGTTACACGTTCCGCTCGTAGATCAGGCGCAGGCCTTTCAGGGTCAGAAGGCCGTCCAGCTTGTCGATGGCGTGGCTCTCCTCGGCAATCATCACCGCCATGCCGCCGGTGGCGACAACGGTGGCCTCGCAGCCCAGTTCCTGCTTGATTTTGCGGACAATGTTCCGCACCAGGCCCACATAGCCGTAAAACATGCCGCTTTGCAGGTTGGTCAGGGTGGTGCGGCCGATGACGTGCTCCGGGCGGGTCAGCTCGAACCTGGGGAGCTTGGCGGTGTTGTTCACCAGGGCCTCGGAGGAGAGCTTGATGCCCGGGCAGATGCATCCGCCCAGGAAGGAGCCGCCCTCGCCAATGACGCCAAAGGTGGTGGCGGTGCCGAAATCAATGAAGATGCAGGGGGAGCCGTATTCTTCATAGGCGGCAACGGCGTTGGCAATGCGGTCGCTGCCCAGCTCACGGGGGTTTTCATACTTGATGTTGATCCCCGTTTTAATGCCCGGCGCCACAAACATGGGGGTTTTGTGGAAGTAATTCTGACACATGTGGTCGATGGTGAAATTGATGGTGGGCACCACGCTGGAAATGATGATGCCTTCCACCGCATCCATGTGCAGGCCGGCGTGCTGGAACAGGGTCAGCAGCTTCACGCCGTATTCGTCGGAGGTGCAGGTGATATCGGTGGACAAGCGCCAGTACTGCACCATGTGCTCGCCCTCAAACAGGGCGGTTTTGATGTTGGTGTTGCCAATGTCCAGGGTAAGAATCATGGGGAAAAACCTCCGGATTTATTTGCGGATATGCTTCAGGGCTGTCAGGATGGGCGGCACCAGAATGCCTGCCGCAGCCGCCTCGCAGGAGCCGGCGATCAGCGCCGTGCCGCCAATCAGCCCCAGCACCGCCGTGGTGTCCAGGCCGCAGAGCACATAGAACAAAAGCATCAGCCCCAGGTACAGGATGGTGTTGGTCAGGCTGCCTGCCACAGCGGCCACCGTGGCGGAAAGATACGGCTTCACCCTGTTTAGCAGGGCGTAGACGCCGCAGGCCGCCATGGGCACGCACAGGCGGGGAAGGATGCTCATGGCTGCTACCGCCAGGGGGGAGGCGCCCATCAGTGTGGAAACCAGCGCACTGGGCTTGATGAGGGCGGAGATGAAGCTGGTCAGCCCAAAGGCCAGGCCCAGGATCAGCCCCTTACGCCAGCCCATGTGCAGGGCGCCCACCAGCACTGGTACGCACAGGATGGTTACGTTGATGAATCCCAGGGGAATCAGCCCCAGGGGGGTGAACCCCAGCAGGACGATCAGCGCCACAAACAGCGCCAGCAGCACCAGGTCATTGAGCTTTTTCATGGAAAATACCTCCGTTCAGGCTCCCGCGGGATGCCCTACGCAATATGGATTGCCGCCATCGCCCTGCACCGTCCGGGGCGGAAGGCTCCCGGCGGCGGCGGATGCGGCTGTCAACATTATACCCGGGCCGGGGCGAATTGTAAAGGAAAAAGGCCCTGGGAACAGCATCCGCAGGGCCTGGGGGATTGTACTTTTATTGTCCTAATGGCTTCAGCAGCTCCCTGTCGCACTTGCGGTACAGGGCCAGGCAGATCACCAGGGAAACTACCTCTGCAATGGGGAAGGCCCACCAGATGGCGTTCAGGCCGCCCAGGTTGGAGAGGATCCACGCCGCAGGCAGCAGCACAATCAGCTGGCGGCACAGGCTCATAATCAGGCTGTAGGCGCCCTTGCCCACGGCCTGGAAGGTAGTGCTCAGGGTGATGCCCACCGCCGCCAGCACAAAGCTGAGGGAGATAATCCGCAGGGCGGGTGCACCCAGGGCGGTCAGCTGGCTGGGGCCATCGGATTCAAACATGCTCAGCAGGGTTTCCGGCACCAGCAGGAACAGCAGCATGCCGATGGTCATGATCACGGCGGCAAACACCAGTGCCACCTTAATGGCGCTGTACACCCGGCGGCGGAGCCTGGCGCCATAGTTATAGGCCACAATGGGCACCATGCCGTTGCTCAGGCCAAACACGGGCATGAACACAAAGGACTGGAGCTTGAAATACACGCCCAGCACGTTGACTGCCACAGCGCCGTAGGCAATCAGGATCTGGTTCATCAGCACCGTCAGCAGGGAGGAAATGGCGGACATTACCGTGCTGGGCAGGCCCACCGTGAGGATGCTGCCCATCATGTGCTTTTCGGGCTTCCAGCCGTGAACGTCCAGCTTCAGCTCGGGGTTCTTTTTCTGGTTCAGCACCAGGCCCAGCAGGGCGCTGAAGATCTGCCCGATGACCGTGGCCCAGGCGGCGCCGGCAATGCCCATGGCAGGCATGCCCAGCAGGCCGAAGATCATAATGGGATCCAGGATAATATTCACCACGGCACCTGAGAGCTGCACCGCCATGGAGCACACCGTGTTGCCTGTGGCCTGGAGCATCCGCTCGAAGGTGATGGCCATGAACGAACCCATGGACACCGCGCAGACGATGGTCATGTAGGTCACGCCCAGCTGCTGCAGGGATGCATCATCGGTAAAGAAGCGCATCAGCATGGGGGAGAGGAACAGCCCCAGCAGAATGAACAGCCCGGAGGACAGCGCCTCCATCACCATGCCGGTTTTGGCGGCCTGAACGGCCTCGTCATGGCGCTTCTCGCCCAGCTTGCGGGAGATCAGGCTGTTGATGCCAACCCCCAGGCCTGTGGCCAGGGCAATCATCAGCTGCTGGATGGGAAAGACCAGGTTCACCGCCGTCAGCGCGTTGGCATCATACTTCGCCACGAAAACCGAGTCCACCACATTATACAGGGCCTGCACCAGCATGCTGATCATAATCGGCACGGAAACCTTGGGTACCAGCTTGCCCATGGGCATTTCGCCCAGCATCCGGGAACGCTCTTGCTGCATAAAAAAACTCCCTCATTTCATCAATCGTGAACAAAGATGTATCATAACAAATCCGCGGCAGGCCGTCAACCATTTTCACGAATTTTGCCGGAATTATCCCGTGTTCCCCTTGCAAATGCCTGCCGGGCATGGTAGGATAAGGCTAGCAATGGCTATCAGCTGAAAGGATGTGTTCGTTATGGCAACGAAGAAGGCTGCAAAGCCCGAAAAGGCTGCCCCCGCGAAGGACGGCGCCCAGGCGGAAAAGCTGAAGGCGCTGGAGCACGCGCTGGCGGATTTGGATAAACAGTTTGGCAAAGGCTCCGTGATGAAGCTGGGGGAAACCAGCACCCAGAATATCGAGGTGATTCCCACCGGCTGCCTGACCCTGGATGCGGCCCTGGGCGTGGGCGGCATTCCCCGGGGGCGCATTGTGGAGATTTACGGCCCGGAATCCTCCGGCAAAACCACCGTGGCCCTGCACATTGTGGCTGAGGCCCAGAAGGCCGGCGGCATTGCGGCCTTTGTGGATGCGGAGCACGCCCTTGACCCCGTTTACGCCAAGAAGCTGGGCGTGAATATTGACGAATTGTATGTTTCCCAGCCCGACACCGGCGAGCAGGCCCTGGAAATTGCCGAGGCCCTGGTGCGCTCCGGCGCCCTGGACGTGGTGGTGATTGACTCCGTGGCTGCCCTGGTGCCCAAGGCGGAAATCGACGGCGAAATGGGCGACAGCTTTGTGGGCCTCCAGGCCCGGCTGATGAGCCAGGCCCTGCGCAAGCTGGCAGGCGTCATCAGCAAAACCGGCTGCGTGGCGGTGTTTATCAACCAGCTGCGCGAGAAGGTGGGCGTCATGTACGGCAACCCGGAAACCACCCCCGGCGGCCGGGCGCTGAAGTTCTACGCCTCCGTCCGGCTGGATGTGCGCCGGGGCGAGCAGCTGAAGAACGGCGCCACTGTGGTGGGCAACCACACCAAGGTGAAGGTTGTGAAAAACAAGGTGGCACCGCCCTTCCGGGTGGCGGAATTCGACATAGTATATGGCGAGGGCATCTCCAAGGAAGGCACCCTGCTGGACATGGCTGTGGAGCGGGACATTATCCACAAGAGCGGCGCGTGGTTCTCCTACAAGGATCAGCGCATCGGCCAGGGCAGGGAAAACACCCGCCTGTTCCTGCGGGATAACCCGGAAATCACCAACGAGATCGATGCTCTTCTCCGCAAGGAGCTTTTCACCGACCCTGTGCCCGCTGACGAAGCCGCCATGCAGCAGCAGGCCGAGGAGGAAGAGGACGACCTGGCCCTGCTGGAAGAAGAACTGGCTGACGAATAACCCCTTCACAAGCACTGCAAAAATCCCCCTTTCCCACACAGGAAAAGGGGATTTTTCTTTGCAGGGGATCACCCGCCCGCACCCGCGTCGCGGCGCGCCCATCGCGCGCCGTGACCCCCGCTTTCACGGCGCACAAAACATGCCCCAAAAACGGGATTCTTAAGGGCCTTCCGGCCCTTAAGCGGGATTCCAAAGGGCAGCGCCCTTTGGTCACAGCGTGATTTCCAGCTTGACGGCGCGGCCCAGGAAGGTGATTTCGTTCAGGTTGGCGGTGACGGCATCGTATTCCCGGTCGTAGGACTGGAGGAGAACCTGCATGTGATCCAGCTTCTTGACTTTGCGCAGGCAGCGGTGGCTGTTGTACTCCACCAGCATGATGGCGCCATCCACCGGGGACTGGGCGGGGACGATCAGCGCCAGGTCGCCCGAATGGATGCGGAAGCCGCGCATGCTGTCGTCCGGGGCGAGGAAATAGAAGACCTTGTCCGGGTTCGCACCCTCGATTTTTCCGCCCTGGATGGGCAGCAGCCGGTGGTCAACGGGCTTCATGACGGCGTTCATCACAGGCACATGCTTCAAAACGCTGGTCAGGGCGTCCAGCCACACGCTGCCCACCACGCCTTCGCTTTTCTCCTCGGTGGTGGCAACCTTTTCGGTTTCCTTAGGCCTGGGTTTGGCGGCCTGGGCCATTTGGGGCTGCACGGAGGCAAGATCCACCGTGGCGGCAATATCGTCCAGGGTAAAGTCGGCCTCGGTTTGCTCCCGCAGGCCAATGGTTTTCAGGATGCGCCGGGCCTGGTCATCGGCGATGATGCGGGTGCCGGCCTCCACAGCCACAATAAAGCTTTCCGCCACGCCGCATTTCTTGGCCACCTGCTTGGGGGTCATTTTGGCCCGCAGGCGCTCGGTACGGATAAGATCTCCCAGTCTGCTCATAGCTTCCTCCGTTATTGCTTATTGTCCAGGATGGTTACGGGCCAGTCCTCCTGCCAGTGATCCAGCCGCTGGGCCGGGCCGCCCAGGTCAACATAGGTGTCATACAGCGCGGCCACCTCGTCCAGGGGAAGGGTGATGCTGCCCTCCACCTGCCGGCTGCCGGCCAGGCGGATGGGAAAGGTGTCCTGCCGGCTGCGGGCCATGGCCTTCAGCATGGGCAGGCTTTCGTCCGTCAGGCATACGGCATAGTCCTCGTAATAGGTCAGGTCGTATTCCGTCACCTGGGGCTGCACCTGGAAAACATAGTCCTTTCCCCCGGCGGTGACGGTCATTTCCCCGGCGGCAATATAGTCGCAGGACACCAGGGACAGGCTCAGGCGCAGCAGGGTGATGTCTTCACCTGCCGGGCAGAAGAAATCCAGAAAGGCGGTCAGCTCCCCATCGGGCAGGGACACCGTGCCTGCATAGGGCTGGGACGGGGGGCGGTATACCGTGCCGGAGCCATCGAATTCTTCATGGGCGGAAAGGCCGGGCATCTGCTTAAGGCCGGTTAGGTCAAAGCTTTCTGCCCGGGCAGGCACCCACAGCAAAAGCGCCAGCACCAGGGCGGTCCAACGCCGCATAGCAACACCTCCAGTGCCGCCATTATACCATATCACAGGCAGAAAGGAAACAGTTTCATATAAGTTACATGACAAAAAATGTTTATGTATTGTTTATGCAACCGGAATTTTACGCGGTATTCTTTTGCATTTTCCTTGCATTTCTTCGGGGAAAAGCGTATACTATAAACGGTTTCAGGTCCGTTTTTCTTCATATTTATTGAACAGGAGGAGATGTCCTGTGTTAACCGTCAACGCAATACCGGAAATGCTGGCACTCATCCTGCTGCTGCTGATGTTTGCCTTTTCCATTACCGACAGGATCTATGCCAGCCGGCGGGTAAGTATGTTCAACCTGTGCCTGACGCTTTCCATTATGGCCAGCGGCATGCGCCTGGCGGTGATTGCCTATCAGGCTGGCGCATCTCCGGCAGAAAACGTGCTGGAGCTGCTGGCCAAGCTCTCCCTGCTGGCAACGCCCTTTGCATTCACCTGCATTTTTTCCTATGCTCTGGCGGAAATTTATGCAGGCACGTTAAACCAGCGGGGTTACCGCATGGCCCTGCTGGATGTGTGGGTATTCTATGCCATTTACGCCGGCGTGTGCCTGACCAACTGCTTCCACCACAAGCTGTTCTTCATCGATGCCCAGAATGTGCTGCACAATGGCTCCCTGGCCTGGCTGAGCGAGGCCGGCTTTGCTGCCCAGGTGATTACGCTGCTGGCCAATTATGCCGTCCACCGGAAGGAGGCCGACCACGGCTTCCACATGGCCATGGCCATGATGCCTTTCCTGCTGGCAGCCCTGGCCCTTTTCCAGGCGCTGACGCCGCCCATGTATATCAACAGCATCGCCATGGCGCTGATGATGCTGATCCTGATGGTCTGCTGCCAGCGCCAGCGGGTCAACCGGGACAGGCTGACCGCCGTAGGCACCCGGGAGGCTGTTTCCGCCCGCATGCAGCGGATGATCGCCGCCCGGCAGCCCTTTACCCTGCAGCAGGTGAGCCTTCTGCACTTCCGCCGGATCAACCGCCGCTTTGGCCTGGCCACAGGCGATGCCCTGCTGCAGCAGGTGGCCCAGCAGATCCGCCGCACCTGCCCGGGGGATTCCTGCTTCCGCTTCAACGGCACCGATTTTGTTATCTTCCATGCGCACCTGCCCGATGCGGAAACCGAGGCGCAGCTGAATGCCCTGCGCAACCGCTTTACCGAGGAATGGGCGGTGGGCGACCTGCACACCCTGCTGGGCGTTTCCTTTGCCCAGGTCAGCTATCCCCAGGGCGGCGCCACGGCGGAAGAGCTGATCAACAACCTGGAATACTGCCAGCTCCAGGCCCGGGACCTGCCCGACAGCGCCGTGGTGGTCTTCGACGACAATGTGCGCCAGAAGATGGCCAACCGGGAAAAGCTGAACGAGATGATTACCTCCAGCTTGGCCCACAACCGTTTTTTCCTGTGCTATCAGCCCATTTATGATGCCGATGGCAAGCACCCCTGCGGTGCCGAGGCCCTCTTGCGCATGCGGGACGAGGATGGCCGCATTGTTTCCCCCGGGGTGTTCATCCCCGCGGCAGAGGAGAACGGCTCCATCATCCAGGTGACATGGATGGTGCTGGGCAAGGTGTGCGCCTTCATCGATGCCCACCGGGAGGACAACCTGCCGCCCATTTCCATCAACTTCTCCGCCCAGCAGTTTGCCGAGCAGAACATGTGCGATGTGATCCGCCGCTATCTGGAGTATTACCGCATTGCCCCCGGGCAGATCAAGGTGGAAATTACCGAGCGCGTCTTTACCGAGATCAACGACCTGCTGCTGCGGAACATCCAGGGCCTGCAGGATATGGGCGTGGGCCTTTACCTGGACGATTTCGGCACCGGCTATTCCAACCTGGCCAGCGTGCTGAACTACCCCATCGAGGTTGTGAAGGTGGATAAATCCCTCCTGTCCGGGGATGAAAACAGCAAGGCTAACGACCTGCTTCAGGCCCTGGTCAGCGGCCTGAAGCACCTGGATGTGCAGGTGCTGATTGAGGGCGTGGAAACCAGCGAACAGTCCCACCGGATGCAGGACATTGGCGTGGACAGGATGCAGGGCTTCTTCTACGCCCGGCCCATGGAGGAAAACGCTTTCCTCGATCATATCAACGCCCATCGGGCAGCATAAAAGGAGAAAAATCAACCATGCTGGAAGAACTGAAGCAAAAGGTTTACGAGGCGAATATGCTCCTGCCGGCCCATCACTTGGTGACCTTTACCTGGGGGAATGTGTCCGGCATCGACAGGGAAAAGGGTCTGTTTGTTATCAAGCCCAGCGGCGTGCCCTATGAGGAGCTGCGCCCGGAGGACATGGTGGTGATCGACCTGCAGGGCAACAAGGTGGAAGGCAGCATGAACCCTTCCTCCGATACGCCCACCCATGCGGAGCTGTACAGGCGCTTTCCCGCCATTGGCGGCGTGGTGCACACCCATTCCCGGTGGGCCACCATCTGGGCCCAGGCCGGAAGGGACATTCCTGCCTATGGCACCACCCATGCGGACTATATTTACGGCGCCATTCCCTGCTGCCGCGACCTGACCGCCGAAGAGGTTTCCCGGGCCTACGAGCTGGAAACCGGCAGGGTGATCGCCGCCCACTTTGAGGACAACCACCTGAACCCGGCCCATGTGCCCTGCGTGCTGGCCCGGCACCACGGCCCCTTTGCCTGGGGCAAGGATGCCCTGGAAGCCGTGCACAACGCCGTGGTGATGGAGGAAGTTGCCATGATGGCCTGGCACACCGAGGCCCTGCCCCAGCAGCAAACCCGGGACTGTCTGCCCGACTATGTTCGTGACAAGCATTTCCTCCGCAAGCACGGCCCCAACGCCTACTACGGTCAGAAAAAATAACCACGCCCAGGGGGGCGGCCCCCCGCCACCCCGCAACGCAAGTAATACACGAACAAACCCCCGGAGGT
>CAYMOM010000044.1:0-470 GCA_964391995.1 uncultured Faecalibacterium sp. | reverse complement strand
GGGCGCTGCCCCTGGACCCCGCTTAAGGGATTTCATCCCTTAAGAATCCCGGGCTGGACGGCATTGCTTGTCAACGTTATTGCAGGGGTCACGGTGCGCGACAGGCGCGCCGCGACGCGGGTGTGCTGCTTAACCTCCTGCTGGGAGGGAGCCTTTGCGCATTGAGGTGGTAACCCGCACACTGTGCGCCGCGACATGTGTGAATAATCCTTATCCTACACCTACCGGAGGCCCCATGTCCCAATTCATTCGCACGGAAATGCTACTTGGTGCCCAGGCTGTGGACAGGCTGCGCGAGGCCCGCGTGGCCGTTTTTGGCGTGGGCGGCGTGGGCGGCTTTGCTGCCGAGGCCCTTATCCGCGCCGGCGTGGGCAGCATGGATTTGATCGACAACGACACCGTGGCGCTTTCCAACCTGAACAGGCAAATCATCGCCCTGCACTCCACCCTGGGGCAGAGCAAGGTGCAGG
>CAYMOM010000043.1:0-14288 GCA_964391995.1 uncultured Faecalibacterium sp. | reverse complement strand
TGCCTTCCCTGCGCATTGACAGCGTGCTGAAGGAATCCCTGGAGGAAACGCAGAAGACCCGGAAGACCTCCCTGACCTTCGCCCCGGAGGCCGGCACCCAGCGCCTGCGGGATGTGATCAACAAGGGCGTGACCGAAGCCGACCTGATGGAAAAGGTGAACGATGCCTTTCAGGGCGGCTGGAGCAGCGTGAAGCTGTACTTCATGATGGGCCTGCCCACCGAAACCTATGAGGATTTGGACGGCATTGCCGACCTGGCCCGGAAGGTGATTGCAGCCTATTTCGCCGTGCCCAAGGAAAAGCGTGCCAAGGGCCTGCGGGTGACCTGCTCTGCCTCGGTTTTCGTGCCCAAACCCTTTACCCCCTTCCAGTGGGAGCCCCAGGACACCCTGGCTGTGGTGCAGGACAAGCAGCTTCATCTGCGGGATGAACTGCGGCAGATCAAGGGCGTGAACTTCAACTATCACGAGTCCGGCCTGAGTTACCTGGAAGCCTGCTTCGCAAGAGGTGACAGGCGCATGGGTCAGGTGCTGCTGCGGGCGTTCGAAAAGGGCTGCATGCTGGATGGCTGGACGGAGTATTTCAAGTACGATACCTGGATGGAGGCCTTTGACGAATGCGGCGTTGACCCGGCGTTCTACGCCTATCGCCGCCGGGAGAAGGACGAGATCCTGCCCTGGGACTTCATCGACAGCGGCATTACCAAGGAATTCTTGTGGCGTGAAAAGGAAAAGGCAGAACGGGCAGAAACCACCAGGGACTGCCGCAAGGGCTGCAACGGCTGCGGACTGCAGCGCTTCAAGGGGGTGTGCTCGTTTTGCGGATGATGGCTGTGTTTGAAAAAGGCGAGCGCCTGCGCCACATCGGGCATCTGGATATTCAGCGTTCCACTCAGCGGGCTTTGCGCCGCAGCGGGCTGCCGGTGGCGTATTCCAAGGGGTTCAACCCCCATATTCTCATTACCTTTGCGTCTGCTCTGTCCACCGGTGCGGTGGGCAAGAACGAAATCATGGATGTGACCTTGGAAGGTGAGGTTACCCCTGGTGCCTTCCTTTCCGCCATGAATGCCGCCATGCCGCCGGACATGCAGCTGAAGTCTGCCCGGGTGCTGGACGACCGCCACCCGGCGCTGATGGCCATGGTGCAGGCCGCGAAATACGACCTGAAGCTGCTGGACGAGGACACTGCCGCCAAGTGCATTGCTGCCCTGCCGGTATTTCTGCAGCAGGAGAGCATCATGGCCATGCGCAAGACCAAGTCCGGTGTGAAGGAGTGCGACATCCGCCCGCTGCTGCTGGACATTCGCGGCGAAGGCCAGCACCTGTTCGCCACCATGACCCTGACGGAACGCACATCCTGCAAGCCGGATATGCTCATCAAGGCTCTGTGCGCCTTCACCGGGTGTGAAGTTCCCCGGGTGCTGGTGACCCGGGAAGGCCTGCTGGGCCTGAACGAATCGGGCAAATTGGTGCCCCTGGAGCAGCTGTGATGCGGGAGATATATGTCAAGTCCGGCAAGAATCGGGAGCTGGCTCTGGTGGAGGATGGCAGGCTGTGCGAATACCTGCTGGATGCCGCCGATGCTGCCGCCGAGGCCATCTATGCAGGCCGGGTGGAACGGGTTGTGCCCGGCATGAAGGCTGCCTTTGTGGATATCGGCCAGGAAAAGAACGGCTTTCTTCCCCTGGAGGAACGATCTGCCATCTTCCCCCAGCTGCAAACCGGGGACAGGGTGCTGGTGCAGGTGAAGAAGGAAGCACAGGGCACCAAAGGCGCTTTCCTCACCAGGGATATCACCCTCTGCGGCGAAACGGTGATACTCATGCCTATGAACAGGTATGTGGGCTGCTCCTCCCGGGTGGAGGATGAGGGCACGCGCGGGGCACTGATTGCCCTGGGCAAGGACATTGCAAAGGACAGCTTCGGGCTGATCATGCGAAACGCTGCGGAAACCGCCGCGGAGGATACCATCCGCGCCGAAACAAAAGCGCTGTGCAGCCTGTGGGATACCATCAGCAGGGAAGCGCCCACGGCCCATGTGCCCTCTGTTGTGCACAGGCCGCGAACCCAGCTGGATGCCCTGATTGACGACTACCGCCACCGGGGGATTGACCGGTTTATCACCGATGATGAACAGCTGGCGAGTGAACTGGTCAGCATTGCGCCGGTGACCCTGGCTGGCGACCGGCTGATGGAGATTGCCCGGCTTACCCACCAGCGGGACAAGGCACTCCAGCGTCATGTGTGGCTGGACAGCGGTGCATCCCTGGTGATTGACCCCTGCGAGGCCATGACGGTGATCGATGTGAATACCGCCAAATTTACCGGAAAGAAAAACCTGAGCGAAACCATCCTGAAAACCAACCTGGAGGCCTGCAGGGAGATTGCCAGGCAAGTAAGGCTGCGGAATATCAGCGGCATCATCCTCATCGATATGATCGACATGGAAACGCCAGAACAGCATCAGCAGGTGCTGGCAGCTTTACAGGCGGCTTTCTCTGCGGACAGGGTGAAGACGGTGATCCATGGCTTTACCAGCCTGGGACTTATCGAAATGACCCGCAAGCGCAGCCGCTGCACCCTGCGGGCTGAATGGACAAGGCCTTGCCCGGCATGCCATGGCACAGGTCGCGAAATGCTGCACAAGGAGGACGAACATGGCTGAACGCAAGCCTGTTATCATTACACCGGAGCAAATGGCGGAGCAGCGCCGCTATATGGATGAGGTGCGCTGCATGCCCCAGCGGCCCCAAAGCTACTATGTGGTGACCTACGGCTGCCAGATGAACGCCCACGACAGCGAGCTGCTGGCAGGCATGCTGCAGGACATGGGCATGGTGGAGGCCGCCGACCGGGAGCATGCGGACTTTGTGATCTTCAACACATGCTGCGTCCGGGATAATGCCGAGCGCCGGGCCCTGGGCAATGTGACCTGGCTGAAGGAAGTGCGCAAGCAAAACCCCGGCCTGATCATTGCTGTGTGCGGCTGTATGATTCAGCAGCCCGGCATGGCGGAGAAGATCATGAAGCAATACCGCTTCATCGACCTGGCCTTTGGTACCTCCAACCTGTACAAGCTGCCGGAGCTTCTGTGCCGCCGGCTGAATGCACCGCGGCCTTTGGTGGTGGTGGAGGATGAGGACACCATTGCCGAGGAGCTGCCTGTGAAGCGCCTGCGCAGTGATGCGGCGTACATTACCATTATGTACGGGTGCGACAATTTCTGTTCCTATTGCATCGTGCCCTATGTGCGCGGCCGGGAGCGCAGCCGGGACATGGAGGCCATTCTGGCAGAAGCCCGGCAGCTGAAGGACAGCGGCGTGAAGGAAATCATGCTGCTGGGACAGAACGTGAACTCCTACGGCAAAGGCCTGGCAGGCAATGTAACCTTTGCGGAGCTGCTGCGCCGGCTGGATGCCATGGATATTCCCCGCATCCGCTTCATGACCAGCCATCCCAAGGATTTGTCCGACGAGCTGATTGCCGTGATGAAGGACAGCCGGCACATTCTGCCACAGTTCCACCTGCCGGTGCAGGCGGGCAATGACGAGATTCTCCGGCAGATGAACCGGCGCTACACCCGGGAACAATACCTGAACCGCGTCCGCGCCCTGCGGGAAGCCGTGCCGGGCATCGGCCTGACCACGGACATCATTGTGGGCTTCCCCGGCGAAACGGAGGAGCAGTTCCAGGACACCATGTCCCTGGTGAAGGAAGTGGGGTACGATTCCGCGTTCACCTTCATTTATTCCCCCAGAACAGGCACCAGGGCTGCCGCTATGGAAGGCCAGATCCCTGATGATGTGGCCACCGACCGCATCCAGCGGCTGATTGCCCTGCAGGATCAGTGCCAGAAGGAAGCCATGGCCCGCTTTGTGGGCATGGAGGAAGAGGTGCTGGTGGAAAGTCTTTCCCGCCGCAGCAAAACAGCCGTTTCCGGCAAGGGGCGTCACGGGGTGTCCATCACCCTGCCGGGCAGTGAAGCGGACATCGGGCAGATTGTCCGGGTTCGGGTAACGGAAATCAAAAACAACACGCTCATGGCAGAGCGCATATAGGAAAGGAAGATTCAACCATGCAGAACGTTATGCAAAAGGCGCAGGAACTGGCGGAGGCCATTCTGGACAGCAGCATCTATCAGAAGATGCACGAGGCGGAGCTTCAGGTGAACAAGGACGAGGAAGCCGTGAAGGCCGTCAGCGATTTCATTGAAAAGCGCCAGGCCGTGGAAAACCTGCTGGCGGACAGCAACATGGATCACACCGCCCTGGCGGAAGCCGGCAAGGCCATGGAGGAAGCCGAGAAAAAGCTGAATGAAGTGGCCCTTGTCAAGGAAATGCAGGACACCCGCAAGGCATTCACCGAAATGATGAACAATGTAAACCGCATCCTGCGGCTGGTCATCACCGGCGAAACCGAGGACGAGTGCGACTGCGGCGGCGATTGCGGAGGCTGCTCCGGCTCCTGCTCCTCCTGCGGCGGCTGCCACTGATTCTTATCCGATAACCGCAGAAGAGGAGGCCACCCATGGCTGGCATTTCATCCATGATGCAGCAGTACCTGAACATCAAGGCCGAGCACCAGGACTGCATATTGTTTTTCCGGCTGGGCGATTTTTACGAAATGTTCTTCGATGATGCCAGGCTGGCATCCCGGGAACTGGAACTGACTCTGACCGGCCGGGACTGCGGCCTGGAGGAGCGGGCGCCCATGTGCGGCGTACCTTACCACGCCTGCAATGCCTATGTGGAAAAGCTGGTTGCCAAGGGGTATAAGGTTGCCATCTGCGAGCAGCTGGAGGATCCCGCCACAGCCAAGGGACTGGTGAAGCGGGATGTGGTGCGCATCATCACCGCCGGAACCGTGGTGGATTCCGCCATGCTGGACGAGCACGCCAACAATTACCTGCTTTCCGTGTGCTTCCAGGGAGATAAGGCCGGCCTGGCCTTTGCGGATGTATCCACGGGCGAGTTTTCCGTGCATGAGATTCCCAGGGCGGAACTGACCCTTGCGGACGAGGTGGCACGCATTCAGCCCATTGAAATCATCTGCAACGATCTGGTTCGCCTGCGTACCTGCCTGAAAAGGGAGGAAAGCTCTGCATCCGAGCAGCCGGGCGCCTGGTTTCAGTTTCAGAATGCATCGGAAACCCTGTGCCGGCACTTTGCCTTGAATGATCTTTCGCCCCTGGGCATGGGTGAGGAATACCGCACGGCGGCCTGCGCTGCCGGTGCATTGATGCGCTACCTGAACGAAACACAAAAGAACGCCCTGGAGCACATGACGGAGCTGAAGATCTACCAGGGCGATGAAACCATGCTGCTGGACAGAAACACCCGGCGGAACCTGGAATTGACGGAATCCCTGCGGAGCCGTACAAGAAAGGGCTCGCTGCTGTGGCTGCTGGACAAGACCTCCACCGCCATGGGCAGCCGGCTTCTGCGCGCATGGATTGAGCAGCCGCTGATCAACCGGGAGAAGATTCTTTACCGGCTGGATGCGGTGGAGGAGTTTGCCGCCCATCATGTGCTGACCATGACCCTGGCCGAGCAGCTGCAGCAGGTGTATGACATTGAGCGCCTGCTGAGCAAGGTGGCCTACAAAAGCCTGAACGCCCGGGACTGCCTGGCCCTGGGTACATCCCTGGGCCGGGTGCCGGAGATCAAGCAGCTGCTTTCCGGAGCAAATTGCCAGGCCGTGCGCAGCATCTGTGACCAGCTGAACCCACTTACCGAACTGACCGACCTGCTGCAGCGGGCCATCCACCCGGACGCGCCCCTGACCATTACTGAGGGAAACATCATCAGGCCAGGCTATTCTGCCCAGCTGGACGAATACCGTGAGGCTTCTGCCAATGGCAAGCAGTGGATCCTGGACATGGAGCAAAAGGAACGGGAGGAAACCGGCATCAAGAACCTGCGGATACCCTATAACAAGGTGTTCGGCTATGTGATTGAGGTCACCAAATCCTTTTACGACCTGGTGCCGCTGCGCTATCAGCGCCGGCAGACCCTGGCCAACTGCGAGCGGTACATCACCCCGGAGCTGAAGGACATTGAACGGAAAATCATTGGTGCCCAGGAGCAATCCACCCGGCTGGAGCTGGAGATCTTCAGCGAGGTGAGGGACCAGATTGCGGCGCAGATTGGGCAGATTCAGCGTACGGCCAACGCCCTGAAGGAGCTGGACGCGCTGCTTTCCTTGGCCCGGGTGGCGGTGGCCAACCACTATGTGCGCCCGGAAATCACCCAGGATGGAACCCTGGACATTGTGGAGGGCCGGCACCCGGTTGTGGAGCAAACCATGCAGGATGGCGGCTTCGTGCCCAACGACACCCACATGAACAACGATGGTCAGCGGATGCTGATCATCACCGGTCCCAATATGGCTGGCAAAAGCACCTATATGCGCCAGGTGGCGCTGATCAGCCTGATGGCCCACATTGGCTCCTTCGTCCCGGCGCAGCAGGCGCGCATCCCCATTATCGACAGGATATTCACCCGTGTGGGTGCCTCGGACGACCTGGCCAGCGGGCAATCCACCTTCATGGTGGAGATGTCTGAAACGGCGTACATCCTTCGCAATGCCACAGCCAAATCCCTGGTCATTTTGGATGAAATTGGCCGCGGAACCAGCACCTTTGACGGCCTGTCCATTGCCTGGGCGGTTGTGGAATACCTTTGCGACAAGCAGAAGAGCGGCGCCAAGACCCTGTTTGCCACCCACTATCACGAGCTTTCCGAGCTGGAAGGCCATGTGGAGGGTGTGGAAAACTATTGCATATCCGTCCGTGAACACGGGGAGGATGTGATTTTCCTGCGGAAGATCGTCCGGGGCGGCGCGGACAAGAGCTTTGGCATTCATGTAGCCAGGCTGGCCGGCATTCCTCATCCCGTGCTGGTGCGCGCCCATGAGATTCAGGCCCGGCTGGAGGTTAGCAACATCAACCAGAACACCATCGGCCAGAACATTCTGGAGGATGGGCCCGCCCGGGAAAGCGAGCAGGTGGACATGTTTGACTATGCGAAGACCGAGATTATCAACGAGCTTCAAAGCATCGATGTCATGGCCCTAACCCCCATGGATGCTATCAACAAGCTGTTCCTTTTGCGGGAAAAGGCAAGAAAGCTGTAAGAAAGGGGAGTGCCTGTGGGCAAAATTCAGCTGCTGAATGACGAAGTCATTGGCAAAATTGCGGCGGGCGAGGTGGTGGAACGCCCCTCGGCTGCCATTAAGGAGCTGGTGGAAAACAGTCTGGATGCCGGCGCCAGCGCCGTTACCGTGGAAATACGCGATGGCGGCATCAGCTATCTGCGGGTAACGGACAACGGCAGCGGCATTCCCTCCGGCGAAATCCGCATGGCCTTTGAGCGCCACGCCACCAGCAAAATCACCAAGGCACAGGACTTGTACTCCATCGCCACCCTGGGCTTCCGCGGTGAGGCGCTGGCCTCCATTGCGGCTGTGGCCCATGTAACCTGCACTACCCGCACCAAGGCCGACCCCAGCGGCATCAGGGTGCAAAACGATGGCGGCAGCATCACTTCCATTGAAGAAGCTGCCTGCCCGGAAGGTACCACCTTCGTGGTTCGCGACCTGTTTTTCAACACCCCTGTGCGGCTGAAATTTCTCAAAAAGCCTGCCACGGAGGCCGGCTTTGTCACCGATTTGATGATGCGACTCATCCTCTCCCGGCCTGATGTTTCCTTCCGCTATATCAGCCAGGGGAAGACCGTGTACCATTCCGCCGGGGACGGAAAAATGGAATCGGCGGTGTTCAGCATCTACGGCAGCGAAATGCTCCGCAGCATGCGCAAGGTAGAAGGTAACCAGAGCGGCGTGATGCTGCGCGGCTATGTGGGCATTGGCGAAAGCGCCCGGGGCAATAGGGGACACGAGTCCTTCTTCATCAATGGCCGGTACATGAAAAGCAGCATTCTTTCCGCTGCCGTGGAAAGTGCCTGCCGGGAACGCGTGATGATCGGCAAATTCCCCAGCTGCGTGCTGCACCTGACCATGCCCTTTGAAACCGTGGATGTGAACGTGCACCCCAACAAGTTGGAGGTGCGCTTCCAGAACGAAAACGCTGTTTTCGCGGCGGTGGAAGCCATCGTAAAGGATGCGCTGGCTGACAAAAACGCACTGGAACGCCCAGTGGAAATGAGGCTGACCAAGGATGAGCCGGCACCGGCCCCTGTGCAGGTTACCAGGCAGGTGAGCGTTGCACCTGCTGCGCCGCCTTTGGTCAAACCTGTGGAACCGCCAGCGCCGGCACCCGCGCCGGTCTCAGACTCCATGATGCTCCACGAGCCGGTGCGACGGTTTGAAGAAAAGCCTGTGCCGGCAATCAAAGACCGACCACAGACCGAACCGACCGAAGAAAAACCGACCGTCGGTCTGGAAAAGCTGCCGGAGCAGGTACCGTCCTTCTTGCCGGAGGCACCCAAGCCTATGAAGCTGCTGGGCGTGGCCTTTAACACCTTTATACTTGTGGAGTATGACGACCATCTGCTGATGATTGACCAGCATGCCGTGCACGAACGGCTGCTGTATGAACGGCTGATGAAGGCCTACGACCAGCATCAGGCCGGGCAGGAGCTGTTGATCCCCATGCTGGTCACCGTTTCCCGGCGGGAACAGGCGCTGCTGATGGACAACCAGGCGCTGCTGGAAGACATTGGCCTGAGCGTTGAACCTTACGGCGATACGGAAATGGCCATCCGCTCCATTCCCATGGTGCTGGGGCAGCCCCAGGCCAAGGATTTCCTGCAGGATATTCTCCAGCAGCTGGAAAGCGAGCGGGGAACCATCAGCGTGGAAAAGCGGCGTAGCGCCATCCTTCAGCTGGCCTGCAAAAAGGCCGTTAAGGGCGGCGATCCCCTTTCCGAGGAGGAGATCCGCCACCTGGTGACCCAGATGATCGACCAGCAGGTTACCCCCACCTGCCCTCATGGCAGGCCGCTGGTGATTTCCCTGAGCCATCAGGAGTTGGACAAGCGCTTTAAGCGAATCCAGTAAGGAGCGCTTTGCTCCTCTAAAACCTAACTATATCATACAAGGAGGCTGCATGCAGACAAAGCCAACCTGCTGGGTGCTGGCAGGCCCCACAGCCAGCGGAAAAACCGCCCTGTCCATCCGCCTGGCGAAGGCGCATCAATGCGAAATTATCTGCATGGATTCCATGCAGATTTACCGGGGCATGGACATCGGCACAGCCAAGCCCACTGCCGAAGAAATGGCAGGCGTGCCCCATCACATGCTTGATGTGGCTGACCCTGGAGAG
This sequence comes from uncultured Faecalibacterium sp., assembly GCA_964391995.1. Taxonomy (GTDB): domain Bacteria; phylum Bacillota; class Clostridia; order Christensenellales; family Aristaeellaceae; genus UBA11524. The sequence goes on along the minus strand of CAYMOM010000043.1, from coordinate 5,006 downwards.
TCTTTCAGCGTGGCTCGCTATCAGGAAATGGCGGAAGCTGCCATAGCGGATATCTTCCGCCGGGGCAAGCGACCGCTGCTGGTGGGCGGCACCGGGCTATACCTGCGGGCGCTGCGGCATCCCATGGCCATGGGTATGGTGACTGGGGATGAATCACTGCGCAGAGAGCTGGAAAAACAGGCAGAACAGACCGACGGTCGGTTTGTTTTGCATCAAAAGTTGCAGCAGGTCGATCCGGAAACCGCTGCCCGGCTGCATGTGAACGATGTACGCCGTGTGGTACGTGCCCTGGAGGTTTACCAGCTGACAGGTATACCATTTTCCAAGCAGCCCCAAACGGAGGCGGAGCCACCCTTCACCTACCGGGTTGCCAGCCTGACCATGGACAGGGAAACCCTGTACCGCCGCATTGAGCAGCGGGTGGACCGCATGGTGACCGCCGGCCTGGCGGATGAGGTGCGACAATTGCTGGAAAGCGGCGTTCCTGCCCAATCACAGGCCATGAAGGCCATTGGGTACAAGGAGATCATTCCCTATGTGATGGGCGAATGCAGCCTTGAAGAAGCGCTGTATGAACTGAAACTGGGAACGCGGCACTACGCCAAACGCCAGCTGACCTGGATGCGCCGGGAGGAAGATGTGCTGTGGGTGGACAGCCTGCAGCCGGATGCATACCGGCAGCTGGAAAAATGGTATTTGCAAGGAGAAGAAGGATGACAATTCAGGAGAGAATCACCCGGGCAGAAAACGCGCTGCAGCCTGTTTTTGCCCGCATTGATGCCATGGAGGAAAAGGGCACACGCCGGGTTCTGGCTGCCTTTCAGGAGCATCAGATTGCCTATCGGCATTTTGCGCCCACCACCGGATACGGCTATGACGATGTGGGACGGGATACCCTGGAGCGGGTGTTTGCCGACCTTTTCGGCACCCAGGCTGCCATTGTGCGGCCGCAAATCGCCAGCGGCACCCACGCCATTTCCCTGTGCCTGTTCGGCCTGACCCTGCCCGGTGATCATGTGCTGTCCGCCACAGGAACGCCCTATGACACCCTGGAGGAGATCATCGGCTGGAATCAGGGCGATGCACCTGTGGGTTCCCTGCGGGAAATGGGCGTTTCCTACAGCCAGGTGGAGCTGACGGACAAGGGCGAAATCGATGTGGATGCGGTGGATCGCGCCATCCGCCCGGAAACCAGGCTGGTCATTGCCCAGCGCAGCCGCGGATACGCCTGGCGGCCTTCCCTGATGCCCGAGGCCTTTGGCCCCCTGGCGGAAATGCTCCACCGGAAGCACCCCGGCGTGCGGCTGATGGTGGACAACTGCTATGGTGAATTTGTCTGCGAAAAGGAACCAAGCCACTATGGCGCGGATGTGTGCGTGGGCAGCCTGATCAAGAATCCTGGCGGCGGCCTGGCGCCCACAGGCGGCTATGTGGTGGGCACCCGGGAGGCGGTGACCCGCATTGCCTACCGGCTGACGGCCCCCGGCATCGGCCTGGAGGTCGGCTCCTATGCCGCCAGCTATCAGCCTTTCTATCAGGGGCTTTTCATGGCACCTCACACCGTTGCCCAGGCTCTCAAAACCGCATGCCTGGCGGCGCGTATCTTCGAGGATCTGGGCATGACCACCACCCCGGCCTCGGACGCGCCACGGGCGGACATTATCCAGGCCATTCAGATGCTGACTCCCGAAAGGCTGGTGGCCTTCTGCCAGGGGATTCAAATGGCATCCCCGGTGGACAGCATGGCGCTGCCGGAACCCTGGGACATGCCCGGCTACCAGAACCAGGTGGTGATGGCGGCGGGCACCTTTGTTTCCGGCGCATCGGTGGAGCTGAGCGCCGATGCCCCCATGCGGGAGCCTTTCACAGCCTACCTGCAGGGCGGCCTGACCTACGCCCATGGGCGCATTGCCATGGGACAGGCCCTGCAGCGCATGGTGGATGTTGGTGCCCTGGTGCTGGAGGACTGACATAGAACCGCTTTTCCAGGCATAGGTTTTGCCAGGAAAGGCGGTTTTTTATATGGAAGAAAGAACGAAATGCGGTGAACTGAAGCCCAGGGGTAAGCCTGATATTGATTGGCGCACCCCGGCAAAGCGCTGTGCAGGGGAAGCGCTGATGAAGAACCTGGGTGTTGCAGCAGCACTGGTGCTGTGCGCCGTGGCGCTGCGGGGCGGCGCTGTGCCGGGTGCATCCGGCACGGTGGATGCCGTGTTAACCGCCGCCACTGATGACAGCCTGCTGGATGATCACCTGGGCAAGCTGTCCTTTGTCAGCAGCCTTTTCCCGGAGGCCACCCTGGTCTTTGGTGAAAGCAGGCAATCCCTGGCCCTGCCTGTCAGCGGCGGCACGGTGGTGCATGCCTGGAGCCAGGCGGAGCCGTACATCGCCTGGCGCAGTCATTCCAGCCGTGTTTGCGCTGCCGGCGGCGGCACGGTGGAAGGCATTTACCACGGTGTGGACGAGGAACGCCTGGTGCAGGTAATGGGGGAAAACGGTGTTTCCTGCGTGTATGGCAACCTGCAGGAAGCCTTCGTGGAAACGGGGGATGCGGTGCAGGCAGGGGACTGCCTTGGCACGCTGATGGAGGGCCGGGACTGCGTGATGGAGGTTCGGGTGGACGGGGTCAGCGTGAACCCTGCGGCGTACCTGGGTGGTGTATGATGCGCACCAGATGGCGGCTGTTCACCCTGGGATGCACCCAGGTCTACCTGCACCTGGGCACGGTGATTTTCGCCCTGTACATGGCATTGACCGGTCACGGCGGGATGCTGTGCTGTTCCATGGCCTCCATTCTCCTGCACGAGGCGGCACATGCTTCAGTTGCCAAAGCCTTTGGCAGGCCGCCCCAGGAGATTGAACTGACACCGCTGGGCTGCCTCATGCGCCTGGAGGACGAGGCGGCGCTTTCCCCGGGCCGGCGGCTGATGATGCTCTGCGCCGGGCCGCTGGCCTCCTTTTTGCTGTGCTGGCTGTGCTTGACGGCTGTGCGCCTGGGCTGGCTGGACATTCCTGCCGGGCGCAGGCTGTTCTGCTGCAACCTTTTGCTTCTTTTGGGGAATCTTCTGCCGGCCTTGCCCCTGGATGGCGGGCGCATCCTGGCGCTGCTGCTTTCCCTGCGGCTGCCCGGGGAGCGTGCGCAAGGCATTCTGCGGATTTCCGGCACGGCCCTCGGCATGGGGTGCATCGGGCTGAACCTGGTGCTTTCCATCCGCCATGGAGGCTGGAACCTGTCCTGCGCCATGGCTGGCTGCTTTTTGATGTACGCCGCTGCCACAGGCACCACCACCTTTGCCATGGCAGAGCTACGCCGGCTGATGGACAGAAAGCAGCGCCTGGCGGAGAAGGGCGCTTCACCCTGCCGCTGGCTGGCTGTCACCCCGGATACACCCCTGCGGAAGGCCACTGCGCAGCTGCCGCCCGGGGCCTATGCCATGGTGTGCCTGGTGGATCCCGTTGATATGCATCTAATGGCCCAGGTGAGCGAAAGGGAACTGCTTTCGGCCTATTTCAGCCAGCCGGGCCAGTGCTGCCGGCTGCTGCTTGCGGGCGAAAATTGACATTCTTGTTGCGGTGTGCTATTCTTTTCATAACGAAATGCAGAAAGGAAGCACACCCATGAAGAAGCTCCTTGCTGCCTTGCTGGCAGCGCTGGCCCTGGCCTTTGGCGCCCTGGCTGAGGATGCGCCGGACATGACAGCAACCTGTACCTTCGAGGCCTCCGGCTCCAGAAAAAGCGAAAAGTTCTTGCTGGACAGGGATTACTCCACCCGCTGGGAATGCAAGAAGAGCAAGCAGCCCTGGCTGAGCATTGCCGCACCCGAAGAAACGCCCATGTATGGCCTGTACATCTGCTTTGCCACCATGCCGGAAAGCTGGGAGGTTCAGGTTCCCCGGGGAGATGGGTGGGAAACCATTCACCAGGGGGATACGCGCTTCCTTCATGCCTATGTTGACCTGCCGGAGGGTGCAACCCGTGTGCGCTTGCAGGCAACTTTTGATGAAAAAGCCAGCTTTTCCATCAATGAGCTGTTCGTTCTGGGCCAGGGTGATGTGCCTGCATGGGTGCAGCGCTGGGAACCAACCCAGGAGAAGGCGGACATCCTTTTTGTTTCCACCCACCCGGATGATGAGCTAATCTTCTTCGGCGGCGCCATTCCCACCTATGCAGCTGAAAGAAAATGCCGCGTGGTGGTGGCCTATTTCACCCACGCCGGCAACACCCGCTCATCCGAGCTGTTGAACGGCCTGTGGCATATGGGCGTGCGGAACTACCCTGTTTTGGGCGAATTCCGGGACATTTATCCCGAGGATGTGGAGGAAGCCTACCGCTACGCAGGCGGACGGAAGAAGATTCGCGGCTGGATGACAGGCCTGTACCGCCAGTATAAGCCCGAGGTGGTGGTAACCCAGGACACAAGGGGCGAGTATGGTCATCCCCAGCACAAAATGGTGGTTGCCGTGGCCAAGGCCTCGGTGGAGTATGCGGCGGACGAAACCATGTTTGAGGATTCTTGTGCCGCCTATGGCACCTGGCAGGTGAAAAAGTTGTACCTGCACCTGTACAAGGAAAACCAGATTACCATGGATTGGTCCGTTCCGCTAAGCTCCATGGGCGGCGCCACCGGCCTGGAGCTGGCTGCAGAGGCCTATGACCTGTATCACATCAGCCAGCACAAAACCAGCTTTTCTGTCACCACCACCGGCAAACGGTATGACAACCGGCTTTTCGGTCTGGCCTTTTCCACCGTTGGCGAGGATGTGGCGAAAAACGATTTTCTGGAAAACATCGGCCCGTGAGCTATTTTCGTCTGCAGCGTGCAAAAGCTGCCGAATTAATGGGCAAACGTTGCCATTTGCTTGACAATCTGCGCGCTTCCAACTATAATTTTTTTGTACGGACAAAATGGTTTTTCGCCCGAATGGCGATAAGGCATAAGAGGAGGTACCCTGATGGATATTCAATCTCTCCAGTCCACGTGCCGGCAGGTGCGGCGCGATATCAT
>CAYMOM010000042.1:0-14300 GCA_964391995.1 uncultured Faecalibacterium sp. | reverse complement strand
CGCATGACCTCCCGCCGGGTGATGGGCAAGGCGTCCTTCGCCAGCCTGCTGGATGCCCAGGGCGCCATCCAGATTTACGTCACCCGGGACGACCTGGGCGAGGAAGCCTACGCTGCCTTCAAGAAGGCGGACATCGGCGACATCTTCGGCGTGAAGGGCGTGCCTTTCCGCACCAAGACCGGCATGGTGTCCGTTCATGTGAAGTCCATGACCATGCTCACCAAGTCCCTGAAGGTGCTGCCGGAGAAGTTCCACGGCCTGGTGGATACCGACCTGCGCTATCGACAGCGCTATGTGGACTGCATTGTGAACCCCGAGGTGCGCGACACCTTCCGCAAGCGCTCCAGGATTATCGCTGCCGTGCGTGAATTCCTGGACAGCCGCGGATACCTGGAGGTGGACACCCCTGTGCTCCACACCCTGGAGATTGGTGCCTCCGCCCGTCCCTTCCGCACCCATCACAATGCGCTGGACCTGCCCATGTTCCTGCGCATTGAAACCGAACTGTACCTGAAGCGGCTGATTGTCGGCGGCTTCGAGCGGGTGTACGAGGTGGGCCGCATTTTCCGCAACGAGGGCATGGACGCTACCCACAACCCGGAGTTCACCTCCGTGGAGACCTACCAGGCCTATGCGGACTACAACGAAATTATGGAAATGGTGGAGCAGCTCTACGAGTTTGTTGCCATGAAGGCCCTGGGCACCACCGATGTGCAGTACCAGGGTCAGACCATCCACCTGAAGGCACCCTGGAAGCGCATCACCATGGCGGATGCCGTGAAGGAAGCCTGCGGCGAGGACTGGACCACCTGGCAGAGCGATGAGGAAGCTCGTGCCATCTGCGACAAGCGGAACGTGCACGTGGAAGCCAACGCCACCCGCGGCGACTGCCTGGCTGCCCTGTTTGATGAATATGTGGAAGACACCCTGGTGCAGCCCACCTTCATCATCGACTACCCGGTGGAGATCTCCCCCCTGGCCAAGCGCAAGCCCGAAAACCCTGCGCTGACCGAGCGGTTTGAGTACTTCATCACCGGTCACGAAATGGGCAATGCCTTCTCCGAGCTCAACGACCCCATCGACCAGCGCCGCCGCTTTGAGGAGCAGGTGGCTGCCCGGAAGGCTCAAGGCATCAACGCCGAGGTGGACGAGGACTTCGTGAACGCCCTGGAGTACGGCATGCCCCCCACCGGCGGCCTGGGTTTCGGCCTGGATCGTCTGGTGATGCTGCTGACCGACAGCCCCACTATCCGCGACGTGCTGCTGTTCCCCACGATGAAGCCCATGGACGGCGACAAGAAGACCCCCAAGGAAGCTGCTGCCCCGGCCCAGGAAACGCCGGCTGAGAGCGCCAAGGAGGAAATTGACTTCTCCAATGTACAAATTGAGCCGCTGTTTGCCGATCAGGTGGATTTCGACACCTTCTCTAAGTCCGATTTCCGGGCGGTGAAGGTAAAGGAATGCGAAGCGGTGAAGAAGTCCAAGAAGCTGCTGAAGTTTGTGCTGGACGATGGCACCGGCACCGACCGTGTGATTCTCAGCGGCATTCATGAGTACTACGAGCCGGAAGAGCTGGTGGGCAAGACCTGCATCGCCATTACCAACCTGCCGCCCCGGCCCATGATGGGCATTGAATCCTGCGGCATGCTGATTTCTGCCGTGCACCAGGAAAACGGCGGGGAAAAGCTCCACCTGCTGATGGTGGATGACCGCATTCCCGCCGGCGCCAAGCTGTACTAATTGCATCAAAACAGCCTTGCGGATGAATTTCTGCAAGGCTGCTTTCATACAAAGACAAGCCAAATCAAGCACGGAAACAAAAAAACGTGTATGATAAGCCTGTCAGTTGAAAGGATGGTGAAGGGCATGAAGGAATGGGAGAGAAGCATCCAGAGCATGGTGCTGGAGATGGACAAGTGCATCCGCGCCCAGGAGGACGAGGCGCTGACGCTGACCAGCCTGGCCAGGTGCCTGGGGTATTCGGAAAGCTATGTGTCCAGGAAGTTCAGTGAGATTTCCGGCATGCAGCTGCGGGATTACCTGCGCTATCGCCGCCTGGCCTTTGCCCTGAAGGATGTCCGGGACACCCGGGACGGCATTCTGGACATTGCAATGCGCTATGGCTTTTCCTCCCACGAGGCATTCACCCGTGCGTTCAAGGAGGCCTATGGCGTGGCGCCCAGCCAGTACCGCCGGCACCCAACGCCGGTTGTGCTGCGCACCATCATCAAGCCTTTCGACTGCTATCTTTTAGGCATAGGAGGAACAGGCATGGCACAGTCGACAGAGAACATCAAGGTGTATTTCGTGACCATCCCGGCACACAGGTTTCTGCACATCCGGAATTACGAAAGTATCGGCTACTGGGACTTCTGGCAGAAGCAGAGCGCTATCCCCGGCCAGGACTGCGAAACCATCTGCGGTCTGCTGGACAGCATTCCCGGCAAGCTGGACGACATGGGCGGCACCGAGGCCGATGCAGCCAGCGGTCAGCTGATGGCGTACATCAACGAGCCGGAAGGGCGCATCTGCAGCTGGGGGATTCCCCTGGCGGAGGCCTATGGCGTGCGGCTGCCTGCGGACTACGCCGGCCCGGTGCCTGCGCAGATGCAGCTGATGGACGTGCCGGAAGGGGAGTACATCGTCTTTGAACACGGGCCCTTCGACTTTGAAAGCGAAAACCAGCAGGTGGAGGCGGAAATCGAGCAGGCCATGAAGGATTTCGACTACGCTCAGAGCGGCTATGAACTGGACAAGTCCCAGGGGAGAGTGTTCTATTTCTATCACGATTGCAAGCGCTTCTGGAAGTACATCCGCCCGGTGAAAAAGGCATAAGAAAGGCGCGTTCTTCCATTGCTGGAGGGACGCGCCTTTTGCATTAAACTTTGATGGTGTGCCACTTTTCGCTGCGGTAGCGGCGCAGCATCAGCACACAGCGCAGGCTCATGTCCACCAGCGTGGCAGACCAGGCGGCTACCAGGGCAATATCGCTGCGGTGCAGCAGGTTCTGGCACACATATACACCCAGCAGGGCGAACACCGGGCGGATGCAGGTGACCGTCAGCAGCATGACCCGGGCGGTGTATTTCACATCACCAGCGCCGCGCAGGGCACCGGAGGACACCACGGAGAGCATCTGCATGGGCTGCACCAGGCCTAGCACCACCATGATGTTCACAGCCATGGCGCGGACAACGCCGGTGGTATCGCCGCTGATGAACAGGTTGACCAGCGGGTGCCGTAGGAAAATGCACATGCCTGCCAGCAGTAGGCTGATGGCCAGGGAAAACCGCTGGGCCAGGGTGCCATACACATGGGCCATGTCCCGGCGCCGGCGGCCCAGCATCTGGCCTACCAGGGATGTGCCTGCCACACCCAGACCATCGGCACAGGAGAAGGAAAGGTTCATGAACTGCATGCAGATCTGGTGGGCGGCGAAGGCATCCGTGCCCAGGCCGGCTACGATCCGCGCATAGGCGAAGAAGCCGATGCGCATGGCCAGCTGCTCCACCATGGCGGAGGAGGCCACCTGCCACAGGGCGCTGGCACCCTCTTTGTCGGGCTTCCAGCTATCGTGCCGGGAAAGGCTCAGGAAGGCGTTGCCGCCATGGAACACGGCGCGAAGGCTCAGCAAAAAGCCCACAAACATACCAATGGCTGTGGCAATAGCGGCGCCCTTGACCTCCAGCCGGGGGAAAGGCCCGATGCCGTTGATCAGCAGGTAGTTGAAGAGAATGTTCACCAGGTTGGAGGTGATGTTCACCTGCATGGTCAGCTTGGTGTTGCCAATGCCCCGCTGGGCGGCACACAGGCCCATGGACAGCGCCTGAAAGGGCAGCGCCAGGCCCAGAATGGTGAAGTATTCTGCGGAGGTATCCAGGGTGCGGCCCTCTTCCGCGCCGGCAAAAAGCATCAGGCTGCGGCTAAAGGGCAGCATGACGGCCATCAGCACGGCGGAAAGTGCCACAATCAGCATAATGGCGGTGCGCATGGTGGCGTTGGCGGCCTCACGGCGGTCCTCACCCTTGCGCCGGGCGATAACGGCGGTAATGCCTGCGTTCATCGCAAAAAACAGGCACAGCATAATCATTCGCGGCTGGTTCACCAGGCCCACGGCGGCTACGGCATCCGTGCCAACGGAGCTGACCATTACCGTGTCCATCATGCTGATGAGGGAAATCAGCACCATTTCGCACACGGAAGGCGCTGCAATGCGGATGTACTCCCGGTACATGTCCGCGCTGGGCGGCAGCTGGCATTTTTCATTCCGGAGCGACTGGGGCAGCATCCGCCGGGTATCAAAATAATGGGTGATGAAGCTGAACATATGGTAACCTCTTTTGTATGAAATCACTTTATTGTAACACAGAATATGCCATCTGTCATCACTAAATACAATGAAAAAACCCTGCACCGGTTTGGTGCAGGGCAGGGGATTGTCAGATTTCTTCCACCAGCAGGAAGATGCCCAGAATTTCGGTTTCGAAGGTCATCACGCCATCGATGATCTCGTACTCGATTTCAACCAGTTCGCCGTTCTCGTCCATGACCAGCAGCTTCAGGCCAGTCATTTCCTCTTCCACCACGGGAATGTTCAGCTTCACGGCGGAGGTCAGGGTGATGGGTGCGTTGTCCTCCAGCAGGGCAATGGTCAGCGCCTTCTTCACGGCAACCTTGGCACCAGTGTCCAGCTCAATGGTGGCTTCCGGCTGAGCCTCGTACACCACCAGGGTGATGTTCTCAGCCACGGGGGCAGCGGCGCCATCGGCATCCAGCATGGCGAAGGTGGCGTTTTCAACGGGCTTGCTATCCTGCTTGCCTTCCTGGACGGTTGCATCGGCGGCAACCTGCTTCCAGGTGGTGTAGCCGCAGTAGATGCAGGCGGAAGTATCCAGGGTGCCGATCTTGGCATCGGCCATGGTGCAATTGGCGGTGGTCACTTCATTGCAGTCCAGGCAGGTCTGGCTGTGGGTGCCGTTGCCGGCGGAGATGCAGGCGCCCCAGGCGTGGGTGTGGGCAGGCTCTTCAGCAGGCACATCGTCAACCGGCACATCCGTGGCAGGAACATCTGTGGCAGGAGCATCGTCAACCGGCGCATCCGTGACAGGAACATCTGTGGTGGGAACATCCGTGGCAGGAGCGTCCGTCACAGGCACATCCGTGACCGGCGCATCCGTGACAGGAGCATCCGTGACAGGAGCGTCCGTGACAGGAGCGTCCGTCACAGGCACATCCGTGACAGGAACATCCGTGACAGGAGCATCCGTGACAGGAACATCCGTGACAGGAGCGTCCGTGACAGGAGCGTCCGTCACAGGAGCGTCCGTGACAGGAGCGTCCGTGACAGGAGCATCCGTGACAGGAACATCCGTGGCAGGAGCGTCCGTGGCAGGAGCGTCCGTGACAGGAGCGTCTGTGGGGGGAGCGTCTGTGACGGGAACATCTGTGGCAGGAGCATCCGTCACAGGCGCATCCGTGACAGGAGCGTCCGTGTCGTCGGGCTTGGTAGCAGGATTGGGCGTGACGGTGGGAACAGAGGTAGCGGTAGGCTCGGGTTTATCGGTAGGAATGGTGGTAGGCTCTTCGGGTATTTCAGTTTCCAGCGGCTTAAAATCCGGATTTACAGCGTCGCAATAGATACATTCTCCAGTATACTTAGAGTAAACATGAGTAAGCTGGATGTTGCTGCCTGTATAGCCGCATTCAAAGCCCTGGCATTCATCTGCAAGTACGCAGGGAGCATAATGGGCCGTGGTGCATGTGTAGTCGCAGCTGAGACAAACGGCTTTATGTCCGCTATCACCCAAATTAAAGCATTGGAAGCTGTGATTATGCCAAAAATCCTTGTTGCAGTCATCACAGTGGGAAACGTGCTGGGTGGCAGTGGCACGAGAAGTATCATAGTGCTCATTCAGATGTCTGACAACCATGTTTGCCTTTTTGTAACCGCAGTTCACGCATATGTCGTGCTCGCTGCATTTGGAAACATGTGTTCCTTCACTGGTGCTGATTATCTTGCAAATGGTGCAGCCGTAAACGCAAGAATCACCGTCCGCCCAGTGGCCGAACTCATGATCATGATATTTGCCGCACTTGGTGCAGTAAATCGAGTCACTGGTCCAAACGTGCTCGCACAGGTCCGTAGGTGTTGCGATGTCCCCTGCATGGGCCAGCCCAACGGGGCACAGCAGGTTCATCAGCAGCACAAGACAGCAGAGAATGGAAACGCGCTTCATTTTTTTGCAACTCCTTCCAAAGGTTGGTTTACTGGTATGATAGCATACAGAAATTTCAAAAAAAAAAAAACGATTTCGCTTCGCGAAAAAAAGTATTACAAAAAGCTGACAATGTGAACTGCGGCGGGGAAGAAGAATGGCTCTTGCCGGAGGGTGGATGGGTATGCTATAATGAGGATAACAATACACACGAAAGGGGTATGTCCTATGAGTTCACCCATCCCTACGCCCCATATCAACGCCAAGGAAGGCGACTTTGCCCGCACGGTTCTCATGCCCGGCGACCCCCTGCGCTCCAAACTGATTGCCGAAAAGCTGCTGACCAATGCCCGCCTGGTCAACAACCTGCGGGGTGTGCAGGGCTACACCGGCGAGTATAAGGGCAAGCAGGTGTCCGTCATGGCCTCCGGCATGGGCATGCCGTCTATGGGCATTTATTCCTACGAGCTGTTCAACTACTACGGCGTGGAGAACATTATCCGCATCGGCTCGGCGGGGATGATCAGCCAGAAGCTGAAGGTGCGGGACATTGTGGTGGGCCTGAGCGCCTACACCAATTCCAACTTCGGCAAGCAGTTTGGCTTTGACGGCAATGTGGCGCCCTGCTGCTCCTATGAGCTGCTGGCTGCCGCCATGAAGGCCGGCGAGAAGCTGGGCCAGGTGCCCGTGCCCGGCGCGCTGTATTCCTCCGATACCTTCTATGACGAATCCGCGCCCCTGGGCAAGCTGCAGAAGCTGGGTGTGCTGGCGGTGGAAATGGAGGCGGCGGCCCTCTACCTGAATGCCGCCCGGGCCGGGAAGAACGCCCTGTCCCTTTGCACCATTTCCGATAACCCCTTTACCGGCGAGGAGCTTTCGGCAGAGGACCGGCAGAACACCTTCATCAAAATGATGGAAATCGCCCTGGAAATTGCATAAGGCAACGCGGCTGCGCCGGAAGAGAGGTGCAGCCGCTTTATTCTGCCGTCCAGGCCCTTTGCAGCTGCTGCCTGATGGCATGCTCCTTCCGGCTGACCTGCACCTGGGTCATGCCCAGGGCCTGGGCGGTTTCGGCCTGGGTTTTCCCCAGGCGCAGGCGCAGCATCAGCAGGCGCTGGTCAGCCTGGGGCAGGCGGGTGAGGATGTCCCGCAGGAGCAGGCGGGTTTCCCAGTCGCTTTTGTCCGGCAAAAGCTCCACCAGGGATTGCCCCGAAACCGTGTCGGCAGAGGCAACGGTGATCTGCTCCATGTCCATGGCAAGCTCTGCCGGCTCCATGCGCAGGAGAGCGGCCAGCTCGCTGATGGTAGGCTCACGGCCCAGGTGGGCTGTCAATTGCTGCTGCGCCCGGCGGATGCGGCTGCGCTTTTCCCGCAGGCCGCGGGGAATATGGATGGGGGCATCCAGCCGGCACAGGCTGCGCATTTCGCCCAGAATCATGGCGGCGGCATAGGTGGAGAAGGCCGTGCCAAAGGCCGGATCGTACCGGGAGAGCGCCTTCATCAGCCCGATGCATCCCTGCTGGTAAAGTTCCTCCCGCTCGTGATAGCCGCCGGGGAAGCGATGCACCATGGCGGCTACCAGGGGCAGGTGGTCTTCCGCCAGGGCCTGCATGGCCTCTCTGCCCTGGAGCCTGGCTGCCATCAGCCGGGAGGTGAAGGCCTCGGCCTGGGCACTCAACAGCCGCCTCCGGCATGGATGCGCTTGCTCATGCGCACGGTGGTGCCGCTGCCCGGGGCGGATTCCACCCGCAGCTCGTCCATGAAGGTCTGCATAACGGCAAAACCCATGCCGCTGCGCTCCTGCTCCGGATGGGTGGTGAAAAACGGCTCCATGGCCTGCTGAATGTCGGGTATGCCCTTGCCCTGGTCCTGCACCTCGATGGAAAGCAGGTTATCCCGGATGGAGGCCCTGAGGGTCACCATGCCGCAGGTATCCTCATAGCCGTGAACGATGGCGTTGGTCACCGCCTCGGACACGGCGGTTTTGATGTCCGCAATTTCGCTGACAGTTGGGCTGAGCTGCACCGCAAAGGCGGCAATCACCACCCGGGCGAAGGACTCGTTTTCCGCCAGGGAGAGAAAGGCGGTTTGCATTTCGTTGTGCTGTTTCATCGGCGTGCCTCCTGTTTTGCGTCCAGCTGCCTGATAACCTTGTTCATGCCGGCCATGTGGAAGATGCGCCCTACCTGGGCGTTCATGTGGATGACGGACACCGTGCCGCCCCGCTCCCGCAAAAGCCGGTAGCGGCCCAGAATGACCCCGATGCCGGAGGAATCCATAAAGGGCATGCCGGAAAAGTCCAGAATCAGGTGGCGGATGCCCGGGTCGGCCAGCAGGCCGTCCAGCTCCCGGCGGACGTTCTGGGCGCAGAAATGATCCAGCTCCCCGTCCAGGCCCACCAGCAGCTTATCCCCATCGCGGATGGATCGTAGCATAGGCTTGAACCTCCTTGTGTTTTCCCAAAGAGCATTCCATGAACGGCATGACTTGTCCTGCCGCGAAAGGTGGGTGCTTTTGTCGCATGAAAGGAACCGTTCGACATGCACGCAAAAAAGCCGTCGTTTGACGGCGAGAAAGCAGGTTTCCGGGTGCTAGGCGGTCTTCCACTTCATCAGCAGCACGCCGCTTACCATCAGCCCGACGCCCAGCAGCTTCTGCCAGGTGAAGGGCAGCCTGTCTGCGCCCAGCCAGCCGAAGGCGTCAATCAGCGCCGCCACCGTCAGCTGGGAAAGCAGAATGGTGGAGATGGCCACCGTGGGGGACAGGCCCGAAATGGACAGCATCACCGTAACGGTAATCACCGGGGCCAGCACGCCGCCCAGCCAGGAATACCACGGCGCCTGACCCATTTGGCGGATGTCCCCCTTGCCAAAGCATATGGCAATAATCAGCGCCAGCACAAAGCCCACCAGCTGCACCAGGGCGTTGGTTTCCAATACGCCGGCCTTGTCGCCCAGGCGGGTGTTCATCACCCCCTGCAGGCTCATGGCGGCACCGGCAATCAGCGCATACAAAAAGCCCAGCACTGCGCCACCTCCCATCTATGGGGATAGTATGGCGCTGCGCCGGGCGATTATGCATGGATTATTGATCCTGGTTCAGCAAATCCACCTTGTCATGAATGGTCTGCATGCGCTGATCCAGCAGCGCAATGTCCGAGGCGGTCTGAATCAGCTCCTGGGAAATGTCCTCCGGCACCTGGCCCTGAGCCTTGTAGCGCAGGGAGTGCTCCAGGGAGGCCCAGAAATCCATGGCGATGGTGCGTATTTGCACTTCCACCGGCACCATGACCCGGCCCTCGGAGAGAAATACGGGAATCTCCACCACCAGGTGAAGGCTGCGGTAGCCGTTTTCCTTGGGGTTTTTGATGTAGTCCCGTACGCGGATAACGTGAATGTCGTCCTGCTGGGTCAGCAGTTCCGCCACGGTGTACACATCCTGAAGATAGGAGCAGATGACCCGTATGCCGGCAATGTCCGTCAGGTTTTCCACGGCGGAGGAAATGCTGCGGGGCGCGTTCCGCCGGGCCAGCTTTTCCATCATGCTCTGGATGGACTTCATGCGGCTTTGCATGTGGTGGATGGGATTGCGCTTGTGCTTCATCTGAAATTCATCGTCCAGAATTTCCAGCTTGGTTTGCACCTCGCGGATGGCGGCCTGATAGCGGCACTGAACGGTGAAGAAATCATCCACCATACGCTGAAACTCGTCTGAAAGGGGAGAAAGATGCTGGGGGTTTTCCCGGGTGTCAGGCATGGGTGTTTTCTCCTTTCTGCGGTTGGCGAAGGGGGAGTGTGATGCGGAAGGTGCAGCCCTGGCCCGGCGCAGAGCGAACCCGGATGCTGCCGCCCAGTATGTCCACAATGCGCTTCACCAGGCACAGCCCCAGGCCCACGCCTTCCCTGCTGCGGGAGGTATCACCCTGGTAGAACCTATCAAACATGCGGGAAAGGGTTTCCTCGCTCATGCCGATGCCGTGGTCGGTGATGCTCACCTGGGCCTTGTCGGTCATGGTGGCGGCAATTTCAATGGTGCTGCCCTTTTCGGAGAACTTCACGGCGTTTTGGATCAGGTTAATCCACACCTGCACCAGCATTTCCGCATCGGATTCGATGGTTACAGGCTCCAGCTCCAGCTGCCAGCCGATTTCCTGGGGTGCCCAGGCAGGCTCCAGCTGCAGTATCACCTGGCGCAGCTGCTCGTCCAGGCGGAAGGTGGAAAGGGAGGCGGGCGCCATCTGCCGCTCCAGGGCGGAAAGGCGCAAAAGCGTGTTGGACAGGCGGGAAAGCCTGTCGCTTTCCTGGGCAATCAGCTCCACATACTCCTGCCGGGCATTTTCGTCCACCCCGGGCATCTGCAATAGCCGGGCAAAGCCTTTGATGGAGGCTATGGGCGTGCGGAACTCGTGGGAGATGCTGCTGATGAAATCCTTCTGCAGGTAGGCCGTGCGGGAAAGCTCCTCGGTCATGCTGTTGAAGGAGCGCATCAGTTCGCCCATTTCACCCTGCTTGCTGCCCGGCAGGCGGACGGTGAAGTCGCCCTCCTTGATCCGCCGGGTGGCGGCGGTCAGCTGGGTGACGGGCCGGGAAACGGAAAAGGATACCAGCACCGAGAGCAGCGCAAACAGCACCAGGGAAAGCAAAGCCGTGTAGCCGATCCGGGGAAGAATGCTGCGGAACAGGCTGAAATCCCGGGCCGGGCGGATGGCCACCATATCGTTTTCCAGCAGCACATAGGTGGCGGGCATGGAGGTGAAGCCATAGGTGACGGTTACCAGTTCGCCCTGGAGGAGCTGCTCCAGCTGCCCGGCGGACAGGCCGCTTTCCGCCTGAGGAACGACCTCCATCACCAGGGTATCGCTGGCGGCAACGGAAAGCATTTCTTCCGTAGCCAATTCTGTTTTCTGCACCAGGCCCAGCAGATACACCGCCACCTCGTGCTCCTTGGCGGAAAGGTCGCTGCTGATGCTGCCGATGTTGACCATGTACGATCCGGCGGCGGAAATGATGCAGGAGGCCAGGGTGCACAGCAGCAGCACCAGCAGCAGCTTGCTGCGGAAGGTGTAGGGGAGCAGGCGGCGCTTATTCATGGGTCTTTTCCGCCTTGTAGCCCAGTCCGCGAACGGTGATGATGTCGAAATCCGGGAAGATGTCGCATTTCTCCCGCAGGCGCTTGATGTGCACGTCCACCGTCCGCTCGTCGCTCTGGGCGTCCATGCCCCATATCTCGTCCATCAGCTGCCGGCGGGTGAAGATCTGCCGGGGGTTGGAAAGGAGCTTGAAAAGCAGGTAGAATTCCTTCTTGGGCAGGGACAGGCTGGTTTCACCCCGGGTGATGGTTAGGGAATCGTAGTCCAGCACGCACTGGCCCACAGTTAGCTGATGGCTGGTCATGGCCTGGGAGCGGCGCAGAAGCGCCTCCACATGCAAGAGCAGCTCATCCAGGTCCACAGGCTTGGTCAGGTAATCATCGGCGCCGCTGGTAAAGCCCTGGCGCTTATCCTCCAGGGTGGAGCGGGCGGTGACCAGCATGATGGGCAGCCGGGGATAGGAAGTGCGCAGCTCCCGGGTCAGCTCCCAGCCGTCCATCACGGGCATCATCACATCGGCAATCACCAGGTCGGGCATAAAGCGCTCGATGGCGTTCAGCGCCTCCTCCCCATTGGCGGCGGGGGTAGCCTGATAGCCGTTCATGGAAAGAAAGGCGCACATCATGCGCTGCAGCGCCAGGTCATCCTCCACCACAAGAATGCTGAACATGGCTGATGCTCCTTCTGTATCAATTCTCTAAAGGTATTATATCACATGCTGCGCAGTGCATCAATAGGATTGAGCCGGGAGGCCTTGCTGGCCGGCGCCCAGCCGAACAGGATGCCCACCGTGGCCGAGAAGGTGAAGGCCAGCAGAATGGCGCCGGTGGACAGGGTGAAGTCCATGCCGATCCAGGAGGCAATCAGCGCCGAAAGCCCAATGCCGCAGCCGATGCCGATGATGCCGCCCATCAGGCTGAGCATGACGGACTCCATCAGAAACTGTGCCTGGATGATGGAAGGCTTTGCGCCCAGGGCCTTGCGCAGGCCGATCTCCATGGTGCGCTCGCTGACGGAAACCAGCATCATGTTCATAATGCCGATGCCGCCCACCAGCAGGGCAATGGAGGCAATGCCTGCCAGCATGGTGGTCATCATGCTGGTCATGGTGTTCATGGTATCCAGCAGGGTGTCCAGGTTGATGACGTTGTAGGCGTTATCCCGGTAGTTGAAGGCGGCGTTGAGAATCTCCTCCATCCGGTCAATGGTTTCATCGGACTGGTCGGTGTCCTTCACATACACGGTCAGGCTGTTGATGGAATTGGTGCCGGTCAGCCGCAGGGCGGTCTTGTAGGGGATGATCAGGGTGCCGCTGCTTTCGCCGCCCATCATGGCGGACATGGCCCGCATAACATCCGTATCGCTGTCATCGTTCAGCATGCCCACCACCTGAAAGGTCAGGCCGGAAACCACAAGCTCCTTGCCGATGGGATTTTCGTTGGGAAAAAGGCTCTGGTGCAGGTCGCTGTCAATCACGCACACATGGCTGTGCCTGTCCATGTCCATATCCGTCAGGCCGCGGCCCATGCTGATCATATCGCTGCTCTGGGTGAAGTAGGCGGCGCTGCGGCCCTCGATGGTCACATCCTCGCACAGGGTGCCTTCGCTGGCCACATGCCGCGTGTAGGACACGCTGGGATCAATGCCGGAAACATTGTCCACCTCCGCCAGCTTCTGCATATCCTCCTCGGAAAGGCCGCGCTTCAGGGGTGTGCCGGTGATGGAAATGTTCACCTTGCCGGCACCCAGCTCGGTAAACTGGCTGGTGACCTCATTGGTGGCGCCTTCCACGGTGGTAATCAGGGTGATAATGGCTGTAACGCCGATGATGATGCCCAGCATGGTGAGAAAGGTGCGCATTTTGTTGCCCTTGATGTTCTGCCAGGACATGCGCAGGCATTCCTTAAGCATCTTCCGCCACCCCCTCGCTCAGGCTGCCGTCCAGGATGCGCACAATGCGCTTGGCATGGCGGGCAATGCCGATATCGTGGGTAATCATGATGATGGTGTTGCCTTCCTCGTTCAGGTCGTGGAAGAGGGACATGACTTGTTTGCCGGTTTTCTGGTCCAGGGCACCGGTGGGCTCGTCTGCCAGAAGGATGGTGGGACTGTTTGCCAAGGCCCGGGCGATGGCCACCCGCTGCTGCTGGCCGCCGGAAAGCTGGTTGGGGTAATGGTGGAGCTTATCGGAAAGGCCCACCCGCTCCAGCATCTGCTGAGCGCGCTGGGTGCGCTGGCTGGCACGCATGCCGCTGTAAATCAGGGGCAGCTCCACATTCTCCATGGCGTCCTGGCGCTGGAGCAGCTGGAAGGACTGGAACACAAAGCCGATTTCCTTGTTCCGCAGGCGGGCCAGGTCGCTTTCGTCCAGGCTTTCCACATCCCGGCCGTGCAGGTTATAGCTGCCGCTGGTGGGGGTGTCCAGGCAGCCGATGATGTTCATCAGCGTGGACTTGCCGGAGCCTGAAGGCCCCAGAATGGCGACAAACTCACCCTTGCACACATCCAGGTCGATACCCCGGAGCACGGTTTGCACCTCATCACCCATGCGGTACTGCTTGGTGATGCCGCGAAGGGAAAGAATGACCTCGCTCATCAGTTGCTCCTCCTGCTCAGCTGCATGATGGGCAGCTCCATGCCAAAGGTGGGCGGCACCAGCACCACTTCGCCTGAGCGGATACCGTCCTTGATTTCCACGATGGTGCCATCGTTAATGCCCAGCAGCACGGTTTGCTCCACAATCTCGTTGTTCCTGTTATAGCAGTACACAAAAGGCTTGCCATTGTCGTCATACTGGACGGCCTTCATGCTGATGGTGGTAGCGTTTTCCACGCTTTCCCGGGGGACAATGACCTCGCAGGTCAGGCCCATGACCAGGCTGCCGTCCTGAGGCACATCGACAATGACCTCGTAATACGCCAGGTCGTTGACCACGGTGGCTTCCTGGGCAATGCGGCGCACCGTGCCGGAAAGGGTGGTGCCGGTGGCCTGCACCT
>CAYMOM010000041.1:0-14592 GCA_964391995.1 uncultured Faecalibacterium sp. | reverse complement strand
TCCAGTCGGCAGGGACGTAGTTCAGCTGGTAAATGGCGCCATCCACAAACATGCCCACGCCGTGAAGACCGCCGGAGCCAATGGCCTTCATGCTTTGCAGCTGCTGGTAAGCATCGTCGGACGGGGAAAGCTCGGGGTTGATGAAGGCCATGATGCGGGCCAGGCGGTAGTCGTCCGAGCCGGTGGCAACCATGAAGCCATACAGCGCCAGCAGCATCAGTACGGCAAAGGCAGCCATGCCCAGCAGCAGCTTGATATCCACGTTGGAGAAATACAGCATCACGGCAAACAGGAAGATAATCACCAGCACCGAGCCGGTTTCGCCGGAGAGAAGAATGATCATGCTGGGCACAGCCACCAGCGCCATAATGCGGACGAAATCCCGAAAGGTGCTCATGGGCCTGTCCTGCCGGGAGAGAACCTTGGCCAGCATAAGGATCATGGCCAGCTTGGCAAACTCGGAAGGCTGAATGGTGTATCCCCACAAAACGTCCAGCCAGGCCTTCACGCCCTCAGCACGGTTGAAGATCCACACCAGGAAAACCAGCAGGGTAATGCCGTAATAAGCCAGGTTGGTATACCGGCGGAGAAACTCGGTGGGTATGCTGGAAACAACCAGGATAAGAAAAGGTGTAATAGCCAGAAAAATACACTGGTTGACGGCGAAGGATGAATTGACAATATGGTTCAGCAGCGACATGTCTGACGTGGCGCTGGTGGAATAGGTGGCAACACACACCGCCAGTATGCCGAAGATGGACATGCCATATACCAGCAGCAGCAGCGTTTTGTCCGTATGGGCACGGGAATGCCTGTTTTCAGCTATCAATGCGCTTGACCTCCTTGAGCTTGGGGCCGAAAAGACGGCGGAAGAAGCCGGGCCGTGCCGTGCCGAAGCCGGGAAGCGCGGCATTTTCACCCCGCATGCGGCGGGCAATCCGCCACAGGGCGCTGCGGCCATCGCAGTCCACATCCATCAGGGACAGGTGCTTCAGCAGCGCCCGGTAGACCATGGGCTCCTCGGGAATCTCGCCCAGCAGCTCCAGGTCCAGGGCTTGGGCCACGGTGGCGGCGGAGAACATCTCACCCTGCTGGATAAGCTGCGCATCCAGCCGGTTGACAATCAGCTGAGGCCGGGGAAGCTCCTTCTCCTGCAAAAGGGCGGACACCCGTTCCGCATTGCGGATGCACACATCATCCGGCGTGCAGACGATGAGGGTATGGTCAATCAGGGGAGAAATCAGGCTGCGGAGCCCACGCTCGATGCCCGCGGGGCAGTCGATGAGCACAAAATCGTTGCTCTGCTGAAGGAGCAGCAGGATTTTGCGGAAAGATTTGCGCTCCAGCTCCTTGGCCCGGTGGAACTGGGCAGCGGGCAGCAGGGACAGGCGCGGTTCATCGGCAGGGCTGATCAGGGCCTGAGGCAGGGTGCAATCCTTCCGTGCCACGTCCAGCAGGTCGTATACAATGCGATCCTGCAGGCCGAGAATGGCATCCTGATCCCGAAGGCCGATGTCCGCATCCACAATGCAGACCTTGCTGCCTTGCCGGGCCAACGCAGTGCCCAGCGCTGCGGCGATGGTGGATTTGCCCACGCCGCCCTTGCCCGATGCGATCATCCAAACCTGACCCATATAAATCACCTCTAACAGCGTCGAAAAGTAATGAAAGCAGCGCCGCAAAGCAGCGCTCCCGCGTTGCGGTGCGCCTGTCGCGCACCGTGACCCCAGCTTGGCTGGTGCACGCTGCACCATCAAATGTGGGATTCTTAAGGGATGAAATCCCTTAGCGGGTCCAGGGCAGCGCCCTGGCGGGAGCCTAGAGGGCAGCGCCCTCTGGTCACGGGGCCAGGGAATTGCCGGATGGGAGAACGTAATCGGTGGTGCGGAGCACCTTTTGATCCATGTACCACTGGACAAAGGTGCGGATGGCAGGGGAGGCATAGCCGCCGGAATAGCCGTTGGGGATGAAAACAGCAATGGCGATTTCCGGGTTGTCATAGGGGACGAAGGCCACCTGCCAGGCGTTGTTTTCCAGGTCGATGGAGGTAACCTGGGCGGTACCTGTTTTGGCAGCCATCTCGTCCTGATAGTCAAAGCCGCGATAGAAGGTCTTTGCGGTACCGGATTCGTCAACCACGCCCTTCATCCCTTTGCGGATCAGGGGCAGGTATTCATCGGCATACTCCAGGGTGTTGATCAGCTCCGGCTCCCGCTGGGTGAGAATCTCACCCTCGGGAGAGGTGATGGAATCGATAATGGAAACGTTGTAGATCACGCCGCCGTTGGCAATGGCGCACACATAGCGGGCTACGGCAATGGGGGTAACCACCGTAACAGACTGGCCTATGGCTGTCAGAATGGTCTGAGCGCCGCCCCACACAATGGTGTTCATGTAGTTGTAGGCATCGCTGATGACAAGGCGGGAATAGACCATTTCCTTGGTCATGTTCAGCTCCTCCATCAGGATAGTGCGCATGTTCTTGACCCATTCGCTTTCGGGGGTGTTGACGGCCATGTCCATCAGCCGCTTGGTGCACACGGAAAGACGCTCGTCATCATATTCAATGTTGCGGGAAGCACCCTGGTTTTTCAGGTGCGTCTTGATGGCGTTGAAAACAATGATGGGCAGGGAGGTATCCTGGCTGGCCTCGTTCATGGCCTTGGTGGTATCATACAGGGTGTTTTGGGATCCAACCACGCTGCGCACCTCGCCGGGCAGGTCAATGCCTGTGCGGGAGGTGAGGCCGAAGAGCGATGCATAGCGGTACAACCGCTCCTCACCCAGGCGGTGACCCAGCTCGTAGAAGAAATAGTTGCAGGAGTGGGAAAGACCCTCCACAATGGTCTGGTTGGCATGGTCGCCAATGCGGTTCAGGTTAATCCAGCACTTAGGTGCGGTGGACAAGTCGTTGTTGTAGGTGGTGAAGTAGCCGCCGTCGGAAATGCGCTCGTTCACCTGCAGTTCACCCTCTGCCAAAGCGCCGTAGCCGGTGACCATCTTGAAAATGGAGCCAGGCGTGCCGCGGGCATGAATGCCGTAGTTCAGAAGCAGGTTCCGTTCGTCCGAAAGGATGGCGATGGCGTCCTTGCCGCCGGAAACCAGGGCGTTCAGGTCGTAGGTGGGATAGTTGGCCATGGCCAGCACCCGGTCCTCCATGTCAAGGACGATCATACAGCCGTGCTCGGCCAGGGACATGGGATACTTCTCCCAGTTCCGGTTGGCGATGTCCTCCTTGTTGGCCTCCAGCCAGGAATCGCTGGTCATCAGGGATTCCTGCTTGTCCCTTATGGTGTTCACGTTTTCAGCCACGGCCCGCTCCGCCATTTGCTGATAGCTGGCAATCAGTGTCAGCTTCACGTTGTTGCCGTCCTGGGGCGCGGTGTAGGAAAGCTCGCGGATGACCTTGGAATAGTTGTCCCGCTCCACCACGCGGCTGCCCTTGCGCAGGGAGGAATTGGCGGTCAGCCAGTCCTCCATGGAGGATTCAATGCCATCGCGGCCGATGGTATCGTTGTAGGAATAGCCCTTAACCTGCAGCTCGGCCCACTTGCTCTGGCTGGGAATGGCGCCGGTGTAGCCGATGATCTGGCTGGCCAGGGTGGAACGGGGGTACACGCGCTTGGTGCCCACGGAAATCTCCATGCCGGAAAGGGACATGGACTTGGTTTCCACCTCGATGACGGTTTCGTACTTCACATCCTCGGCAATCACAATAGGCTGGGAGTTGTACACGTTCATCTGCATTTCGGAGTAGACCGACATGACCTTCAGCATGGTGGCTTCATCCACCATGAGAACATCCTCAGCGGGATATTCCTTGCTGGCGTCATAGTCCAGCAGGGCCTGGCGTTCTGCCTCGGTGGTGGCCAGGCGGAACTTTTCCCGCAGGCGGTTGATGCAGTCCGCAGGTGTTGGGTAACTCTTTTCCGAAACGTAGTTGTTGCTGCGCCACTGGGATTCGCGCTTTTCCAGCACGCTGTCGCTGACGCCGGAACCGAAATTGAAAACCCACTCGTTGGTTTCCGGGTCGCGCTCGATGACGAAATCAATGGCCAGCTCGCCGCCATTTTTCTCGATGATGGCAATGGTATCAATAATGGATTTGGAGAAGGCCAGATAGCTGGCGCGGCTGGTCTGGGAGCCGTCCTTGTAGAAGGTTACGTTGTAGACCAGTTCATCCTCTGCCAGGATGACGGAATCCGCATCGGTAATATTGCCGCGCTTGCCGGTGATGGCAATGGTTTTTGTGCGGGTGGACTCGGCCTTTTCGGCATACTCCTCGGAGTTTTGCAGCTGCAGGCGCACCAGGCCCGAGGCCAGGTAGGAAAACATCAGCAGCAGAATAAAGACAAAGGCGATGTACCGGGCGCGCATGCCCGGGGTCATTTTGTTCAAGCGGGAAACCTCCTTTCAGGCGGACTGCATAAGGGCGCAGCCGTCAGTTTCAGGCTCGGCCAATGTGGAATTGGGGCTTGGGCTGGGGGTTCTTGGGCAGCTTTTTGAAGCCCAGAAAGCGGCGCACCGGCACCATGATGATGCCCGTGAGCATGGTGGACCACAGCACGCTGCCCAGCGCCTTGGCGATGGCAGCCAGGCCGATTTCCGCGCCGCCAAGGTACATGTAAACCACGTTGACCGTTTCATGCAGGGAAACATTGGCGGCGGCGCAGCCCAGCATGCGCAGGTACGGGTTGGCGTTGCGGGCCTCCTTGCCCAGGGAGCGTTCGGCCTCCAGGCTTTTCTCGCTCTTGTCGGAAAAGGCCAGGCAAAGGAAGAAGGCGCTGAGGGGGTAGAGCATCAGGTTCAGCAGGGTGATGGTGGGACACATGGTTTCCATCAGGATGCCATACATGCAGCCCACCCACACGGCCCGCAGCTTGTCGTACCCCACGGTGATGATGGCGATGATGGCGCACAGCAGCGAGGGTGTAACATCGCCAATGCGCAGGTAGGGCATCACGCACACCTGAAACAGATAGCCCAGCAGCACCACCAGGAAGAACTTGAGCTGCCCCAGGCCTGCCCGGTACAGGGATTTCAAAAACCGCACAGGTCAGTCCTCCTCATAGGTCATGTCCAGGGGACTCAGGGTGATGAAGGGTGTGGGGGAGGGTGTGGGCGTGGGGGAAGGCGTGGGGGTCGGGTCATCGCTGAAGACCTTGTACTCGTACACCGGGCCGGCGATGGTGGGTTCCGGTGTAGGCGTGGGTGTAGGCGTGGGTGTGGGTGTAGGTGTAGGCGTGGGTGTGGGCGTGGCATCCGGGTCAGGGGTGGCGGTGGCGCCCCACACGCTGGTGCTGCCGATGCGCAGGGTGGGCATGGGCCGCACCGTGGGCAGGGCAACAAACTCGCTGTAGGTGGATTCGCGGCCCTGAACAGCTTCAGCCGCCGGTTTGTAGCGCAGGACGAGCACATACTCCAGGTGCTCAAAATCCGCCTTTGGCTCCACAACGATGTATTGCTTGTTGGCATCCATGCCGCGGGTGGATTCCCGCACGGTGCCAATGGGGATGCCCTTGGGGAAGGACATGCCCACGCCGGAGGTAACCACCACATCACCCGGGCGGGGAAGGTGGTCGTCCGGCAGGTAATACATGCGGCACATAGGCTCGCCGTCAATGCCCAGGGTGCCGCGGATGGTGCCCTGGTCACGGCTGGACTGGATCAGCCCGGCGATGGAGGCCTCGCTGTCGATAATCGTGCGCACCTGGGATTTGGTTTCCGTCACGTTTTCGGTATAGCCCACCAGAGCGCCGGAAATGGTAACGGCCATGTAATCCTCAATGCCGTCCCGGCTGCCCCTGTTGATGGTGAAGGTGGAGAAATAGTTGCCGTCACCCTTGCCGATGACCGTGCAGGCAATGGGATCCATGTTTTCGTTAACGGACATTTCGTCGTACATGTTTTCAAACTGGGAAAGGGTGTTCTGCAATTCCTCTGCCAGCATGGCCTGATACACCAGCTGTTCGTTTTCGGCACGGAGCTTGTTATACTCGCTTTCCAGGTTGGACCGGAGCTTCAGCGTGCGAAGATAGCCGGCAAAGCTCTCTGTCACGGTGGAAAAGGCGCTTTGCACCGGGGTGAGAACCTGGGCCAGGAGGCCTTCGGGCGCCTCTAAAAAGCCGGGGGGAGAAGGCATGATGCGAAAGGCCGCCATGGCGGCGAAAAAGCCGAGAATAACAATGGAAATGATAATCAGCAGCAATTTGCGTGTTCCGGGCTTCAGCTGCAGGCGCTCGCGCTTTTCCTCGGTCTGCTGGCGGGCGGAATCCTGGTGTCTTTTCCGCATGCGGCCCACCAGGGCGGCGCCTTCCAGCGCTTCGTCCTGGGCCTTGCGCTGCCGGCTCAGCTTTTCCAGGGCATCCTCGGGGGTATCGAAGTCCTCCGGGGTTTCTTCCGGGGCAGGCTTCTGGGGCTTGGGCTTGGGCAGGTCACGGGTAATGCTGTCCAAATCGTCATACTGAAAATCGTCATAGGTGGGCAGCACATCCTGCTGGGAAGGCTGCTCCCTGTCCTTCAATGCCATGGGTGGGTATCACCTCGCTTTGCTTGCGGAATCAATCGGAAAGGCCCTGCTTGCCCATCTGGGTCAGCAGGTGCATGTTTTCCACCAGGTAGCCAAGGCCCATGGCGGTGCAGTCCTCCGGCTCCTTGGCGATCAGTACGGAAATGCCCAGCTCGGTTGCGATAAACTGATCCAGTGCGTACAGCTGGGCACCGCCGCCCGTCAGGTGAATGCCGCTGCGCATGATGTCTGCCGCCAGCTCCGGCGGCGTGCGCTCCAGCACCCATTTAATGGCGTTGCGAATGGCCTTGCAGGGTTCCATGATGGCCTCTCTGGCCTGGGCGGAGGTGAATTCGATCTCCGTCACATGGGGTGAAAAGCTCGCCTTGCCCCGGATGCGCACCTGCTTGGTTTCGCCAATGGGCATGGCGGTGGCCAGGTCCAGCTTCAGGTCCTCGGCGGTTCTGCTGCCGATGGAAACCTTGAGAATCTTTTCGGCATAGCTGACAATGGCTTCATCCATGCAGATGCCGCCCACGGGAATGGACTGCCCAACCACCAGGCCGCCCAGGGAAACAACCGCCGCATCGGTGGTGCCGCCGCCAATGTCCACCACCATGCTGCCCACCGGGTCGTACACGGGCAGGCCGGAGCCAATGGCGGAAGCAAAGGGCTTTTCCACCAGAAAAACGGTTTTGGCGCCGGCAATTTCCGCAGCCTCCCGCACGGCTTTGCGGGAAACAGCAGGCAGGCCCACCGGCACGGAAATAACCACCTTGGGCTTAATGACATGGCTGACGCCAATGGCCTTGCGGATGAAATAGCGCAGAAGGATCTCCGCCATGTCAAAATCAGCAATGGTGCCCTTCTGCATGGGGTTAACCAGGGTCAGCGCGTCGCTGGTGCGGCCCAGAAGAAACTTTGCTTCATCGCCCACGGCGCGGACGTTGCGCTTGTTGTTGGCATCGATCAGAACCATGGTAGGCTCGCTGATGACGATGCCGCGCCCGCGGACGTATACCACGGTGTTGGAAGTACCCAGGTCGATCCCCAGGTCGGGTGCGAAAATGGCCAAATCATTCACTCCGTTCGTTTATGGTCAAAGCTGCACAGGGCGGGCATCAGGGCATATTCAGCGGATGCAGGCCGCATTGCTCCAGCAGGCGGCGGGTCAGGGTCAGGGGCAGGCCGATCACATTGGTGTGGGAGCCGCGAATCTCCTCAATCCACAGCCCTGCAATGCCCTGCAGGGCGTAGGCACCGGCCTTGTCCATGGGCTCGCCCGTGCGGATATAGGCGCGGATGGTCTCATCGCTCATGGGGCCAAAGCGCACATCGGTGGCCTCTGCCCGGGCAAAGCATTCGCCGCCGGCGCTGATGGCGCACACCCCGGTGTATACCTGGTGCCAGCGCCCGGACAGGCTTTTCAGCATGCGGAAGGCATCGGCCTGATCCCGGGGCTTGCCCAGGGGAGCATCATCCACAGCCACCAGGGTGTCGCTGGCCAGAATCACCCGGCCTGGGTGCTTTGCGGCAGCGGCCCGGGCCTTCCGCTGGGAAAGCTCCAGCACGGCGTCCCGGGCGCCCAGGGTGCAGGTTTCGTCCACCTGGGGCGCATCCACCAGGAAGGGAATGCCCATAAGGGACAATAGCTCCCGCCGTCTGGGGGACTGGGATGCAAGGATAAGCTGCACATCACACATAGGGGTTTGCCTCCAAATCACAAGACATGCCAGACTGTATTATAACACAAGAATCCCTATTATGGAAACATTTCTGTAAAAATTCACGAAATCATCATGGAAGCGGGAAAAGCGAAGGCTGTACAATTTGGTTTTCCTCCTGTATAATGGGGTGAGTGCAGGGGAGGTGAGCATGTGCTGGAGGAAATGCTGCGCTACATGGGCGCATCCGGTGCAAACGAGACCTTGCGCAGCCAGGCTGCCCAGGTGCTGCAGGAAACCGCAGCGGCCTTTCCGCCCAGGTATGTTTACCGGCTTTCCCGGGTGGAAAAACAGGCGGATGGGGTGCATCTGCCGGATATACCGCTGGTGCTGCCGGGCAGGCTGGCTGAAAGGATGCTGGAGGACTGCCACCGTACCGCAGTGCTGGTGTGCACCCTGGGCCTGGCGTTTGAGCAGCATGTGCGCAGCTGGCAGGCCAGGGACATGGCCCGGGCCCTGATGCTGGACGCCTGCGGAAGCGCCCTGGTGGAGCACGGCTGCCACCAGGCGGAGGCTGAACTGCGGGAAAGGTTCCCTCAGGCGCACCTGACGGACAGGTTCAGCCCGGGATATGGTGATTTGCCGCTGGACCTGCAGCCTGCCATCTGTGCTGCGATGGATAGCGGGCGCAAGCTGGGTGTGTATGCCTCGCCCGCCTGCATGCTGACGCCCCAGAAAACTGTGACGGCCTTTATTGGCCTGGCGGATACACCCAGGCCGGCCCGGATCCGCGGCTGTGCTTGCTGCGCGCTGCGGGCACAATGCGCCCTGCGAAAGGAAGGACAAGCCTGTGAAGATTGATATCGACCAGCTGATGATACTGGATGGCGCCATGGGCACCATGCTCCAGCAGAAAGGCCTGCTGCCCGGGGAGAACCCGGAGCTTGTCAGCCTGACCCACCCGGACTGGGTGCAGGACATTCACCGGGCCTATGTGCAGGCCGGCAGCCAGGTGCTGTATGCCAACACCTTTGGTGCCAACGCCCGCAAGCTGGCGGGCACCGGGTACACCGTGGCCCAGGTGGTGGAGGCAGCCGTCCGCTGCGCCCGGGAAGCAGCACGGGGCAAGGCCCTGGTGGCCCTGGACATGGGGCCTGTGGGCGAACTCCTGGAGCCGCTGGGCACCCTGACCTTTGAAGAGGCCTACGCCCTTTTTGCGGAGGTTGCCCGGGCAGGCCAGGCGGCAGGCGCGGACATGGCGGTGATTGAAACCATGACCGACCTGTACGAGGCCAAGGCCGCGCTGCTGGCTGTGAAGGAAAACACGGCGCTGCCTGCCCTTGTAACCATGAGCTTTGACGAAACGGGGCGCACATTCACCGGCTGCACGGCGGTTTCCATGGCCCGGACGCTGGAGGGCCTGGGGGCGGATGCCATCGGCCTGAACTGCTCCCTGGGGCCTGCCCAGCTGCTGCCGGTGCTGAAGGAACTGTGCACCCACACCCGCCTGCCGGTGATGGCCAAGCCCAACGCCGGCCTGCCAGACCCGGCGGACGGTCACTACGACCTTTCGCCGGAGGATTTCGCCGCAGCCATGAAAGACATGGTGGCTGCTGGCGCCAGCCTGGTGGGCGGCTGCTGCGGCACCGGCCCGGCATACATTGCCGCGCTGAAAAAAGCAGTTGCCGGTATGCATCCCGGCACAAGGGTGTATGACGAGGGCAGCTACCTGTGCACGCCCACACGGCCTGTGGCTTTGCGAGGTGTGCATGTCATTGGCGAGCGGATCAACCCCACGGGCAAGAAGCGCTTTCAGCAGGCGCTGCTGGAGGACGACCTGGACTACATTGTGGAGGTTGCCGTCCAGCAGATGGACGCAGGCGCGGAGATACTGGATGTGAACGTGGGCTACCCCGGCGTGGACGAGGTGCAGATGCTTCCCCGGGTGGTGAAGAAGCTGCAAGCCGCCATCGACCTGCCCCTGCAGCTGGACTCCACCAACGCAGCTGCCCTGGAGGCCGGCCTGCGGGTATACAACGGCAAGGCGGCGGTGAACTCCGTCAACGGGGAGGAGAAATCCCTGTGCACGGTACTGCCGCTGGTGAAGAAGTACGGCGCAGCGGTTGTGGGCCTGACCCTGGACGAAAAGGGCCTGCCCCAGACGGCTCAGCAGCGGGTGGACATTGCCCGGCACATTCTGGACAGGGCGCAGGCTCTGGGCATCCCTCGCCAGGATGTATGGATGGATTGCCTGACGCTGACCGTGTCCGCCCAGCAGGATCAGGCACAGGAAACCCTGCGTGCGGTGGAATATGTGCACCGCGAAATGCATTTGCAAACGGTGCTGGGGGTCAGCAACATTTCCTTTGGTCTGCCCAACCGGCTGCTGATGACCCAGACCTTCCTTGTGCAGGCCATCTGCAGCGGGCTGACCCTGCCCATTGTGAATCCCAACCAGCCGGAGGTCATGGGCGCCATAGCGGCGTGCCGGGTGCTTTCCGGGCAGGATGCAGGCTGCACGGCCTTTGTGGAAAAATACGCCGGTCAGGCGCCTGCAACGCCTGCAGCGCCAGGCAGCTTGACCCTGGGCGAGGCCATCCGCCGCGGCTTGCGGGGCGATGCGGTGCGCCTTGCCAAGGCGGAGCTGGGCACATCCACCGGGCTGGCCTTGGTGGAGCAGCACCTGATTCCCGCCCTGGACAGGGTGGGCGAAGACTATGAGTGCGGCAAGGCCTTCCTACCCCAGCTGCTCAGCGCGGCCCAGGCGGCCCAGGGCGTGTTTGAAGTGATCAGAACCGCCATGGCGGAGAGCGGCGGCAGCGCAAAAAAGCACCGGGTGATCATCGCCACGGTGCAGGGGGACATCCATGATATTGGCAAGAACATTGTGAAAACCGTTATGGAAAATTACGGCTATGAGATGATCGACCTGGGGCGGGACGTGCCCCCGGAAACCATTGTTGCCGCAGTGCAGGCGCAAAACGTGCACCTGGTGGGCCTTTCCGCACTGATGACCACCACCCTGCCTGCTATGGAGGAAACCGTACGCCGGCTGAAGGCACTGCCGGAACCGCCCCATGTGATGGTGGGCGGCGCCGTGGTGACGGAGGACTACGCCAGGCACATCGGCGCGGATGCCTACGCCCGGGACGCTCGGGCGGCGGTGGAAGCGGCCCGGAGGCTGCTGGGATAAATGAATTGCCTGGGAAAATGACTCCCAGGCATTTTTCATTTGCCCACGCAGAACTGGCTGAACACTTTATCCAGCAGCTTTTCTTCCACCTGGTCGCCGGTGATTTCACTCAGGGCCAGCTGGGCGGCCTGCAGGTCGATGGTAGCCAGATCAATGGTCATGTCCAGGGCGGCAGCGGCCTGGCGCAGGTGGGCGGCGGCCCGTCGGGCGGCTTCCAGGTGACGGGGCTGGGTCAGGGGCAATTGGTCACTGACGGCAGCCTGCTGGCGCAGGTAGCTTTTCAGCGGCACCAGGGTGCCGGGCTGCCGGGCGGAAAGGGACATCACCGGTGCGTCGGGCAGCAGGGGAGAAATGGTTTGCTCCGTCAGGGCGGCGGGCAGGTCGGCCTTGTTCAGCACGATGGCGGCGTTCAGGCCCCGGAGCTTCTCCAGCAGGGCGGTGTCTTCTCCGGTCAGCGGCTGGCTGGCATTCAGCACCAGCAGCACCGCGTCCGCCTGGCGGATGGCGCTCTCCGCCCGGGCCACGCCCAGCTGCTCCACCGGGTCGTCCGTGGGGTGCAGGCCGGCGGTGTCCATCAGGTGAATGATGCTGCCGCCCAGGCTCACGTCCCCGGTGATCATATCCCTGGTGGTGCCGGGGATGGGGGTCACAATGGCCCGCTCCTCCCCCAAAAGGGCATTCAGCAGGCTGCTCTTGCCCACATTGGGCCTGCCGCAAAGGGCCACATGCAGCCCGGTGGTGACAATGCGAGCAGCGCGTTCATCGCAGGCGGCTTCCAGACTTTCCGCCAGGGACAAAATGCGTGGCCCCAGGCCGCTGGCGGCTTCCTCCTCGGTGATTTCCTCGGGATAATCAATGCAGGCGGCGGCACCGGCCTGAATGTTGTAAAGCTCGTCCGCAGCCTGGCGGATGAAGGCGGATGCACCGCCCTGCAGCTGGTGCATGGCGGCCTGGTGGGCCTTGTCACCCTGGGCGGCGATGAGGGTCATCACGGCCTCGGCCTGACTCAGGTCGAGGCGCCCGTTCAGAAAGGCCCGGCGGGTGAATTCACCAGGCTCCGCCAGCCGTGCGCCTGCATCCAGGCACAGGGACAAAACCCGCTGGCAGGTGTAGCCGCCGCCGTGAAGCTGCAGCTCCGCCACGTTTTCCCGGGTGTAGCTGCGGGGTTCGCGCATGATGACCCCCATGCACTCGTCGATGGTTTCAGCGCCGTCCAGCACATGACCGTAGGTCAACATATGGGAGGTCAGCGGCGCTGCCTTTGCGGGACGGAACACCCGAAGCAGAATGTCCTCCGCCCGGGGCCCGGAAAGCCGCACAATGCTCACGCCGCCCAGGCCCGGGGCGGTGGCGATGGCGGCAATGGTGTCGTTGGTCAAAGCAGTTCCTCCTCCAGAGAGCGCCAGTATCGGCCGGCGGATACAGGCTGCGCCCAGTGCCAGGCGCTGTCGGCCTTGTGCCAGGCGGCAGGATCGGCAATATCGCCCAGGGATGATGCAAAGCGAATGAATTTCAGCGTGGCCTGGTATTCCCCGGTCAGCATGGTGTGGAGAACAATGCGGGCCATTTCCGGCGCGGCGGCAGCGCAGCCGCTTTCGATAAACGCCCGCTTCAGGGCAGCGGTGTCGTAGGGCACCAGGTGCCGGGTCAGGCGGATGATGCCATCCTGCTCCGCCATGACCACAAAGGGGGCAAGGCCACCCTTGCCGTCCTCCAGCATGCCCAGGGAGCCGGGATTGCAGGCCACGCGTCCGCCGTGCTCCAACAGCCAGGGTGCGTGGTTGTGCCCGGAAAACAGGTGGGTCACATGGGCGGGCAGGCTGTCCAGCAGGGCGGGAACCTGCGCGGGGCAAATCAGGTGAAAGGGGTCGCCGGGCGTGCCGTGGGTGAAGAGCTTGCTACCCTCTGCATAATCCATGGGACAAGCAATGTCCATGCCCTGGAGCTGCTGGTGAGTCCAGCGCTGGATAGCCCAGCTGTACCCGGCAAACTCCGGCGCATCCACCCGCAAAAGGCGGGATTCGTGGTTGCCCAGGAGCATGGTGGCGTTCAGCTCCTGCAGGCGCAGCAGCACCTGGCGCGGCTGCGGGCCAAAGTTCACCTGATCGCCCAGGGAGATAATCCGCTGGCAGCCTTGGGCCTGGGGTGTTGCCAGCACGGCTTCCAGGGCGGGAAGATTGCCGTGAACATCGGCGATCATCAGCGTTTGCATGGCTCCTCCTCAATCACGGCTGCGGGAAAGGTAGTCCGCTCGAAGCATGCTGTCCTTATAATCGGTGGTGATGGTGTACTCGTAATAGGTGGCCTTCTCGCCGGTGGGAAGCGTGCCCGTCCGGGTGCGGAAGGCATAGCGCGCGCCATCCCGCAGGAGGGGGAGCTCCACCGCCACGGCCTGGGCCAGGGCGTACAGGTACTGGGGCTGCATGGGGTCGATGTCATGCTTGTCAAAGGTGTAGTTCAGGGCCTGGCCTGCGGGCTTGTACAGGCGGATGTACACCCCATCCGTCCGCAGGGTAACGCTTTCCACGCACTGCTCCCGGCAGCGTATCAGCAAGGGATACAGGTGACCGTACAGCTGGGAGGTACGCACCCGGCGCACCATGGCCTCCTGGGCCCGGCGGCGGCGGAGAATGCCTGCCAGCCCGGCAGCGCACAGCAGGCAAATGAGGACAACCAGGGCAATCAGCAAAGGTGTGCTCATGGCTGCACCTCGCTTGATTCCTCGGCCTCCCGGTGGGCAATGAGCCTGTTGACCGCGTTTAGGTAGGCCAGGCAGCTGGCCTCCAGCACGTCGGTAGAAACGCCGCGGCCCAGCATGCTCTCTGCCCCAAGGGACACCCGGACGGTGACCTCGCCCAGGGCATCCTGGCCCTCGGTAACGGCCTTGATGTTGTAGCTTTCCAGGGCACAGTGCAGGCCGGTGATGGCATCCACTGCGTTGAAGCAAGCCTCCACAGGCCCAACGCCCCAGGCGGCCCTGGTGGTGGTTTCACCGCTCTTTTCCACGGTAACGGTGGCAGTGGGCGTCATTTTATTTCCGGCAAAAATCTGGAAGGCGGAAAGGCGGTAGGCGGCCTGCGGGGTCAGGCGGAACTCCCGCAGAATGGCCAGCACATCCCTGTCGGTAATCTCCTTTTTCCTGTCCGCCAGCTCCTTGAAGCGGGTGAAGGCAGCCTGCAGGGCTTCTCCCTCCAGGGTGTAGCCCAGCTGGTGCGCCCTGTCCGCCA
>CAYMOM010000040.1:0-14987 GCA_964391995.1 uncultured Faecalibacterium sp. | reverse complement strand
GTGTGGTGCATGTGGATGGCGCACCTTTGCAGGAGCCGTACCTCAGCGAAAGCCATACCCGCTGGAAGCAGAACCGGGAGCCTGTGACCCTGGGAGAGAATGAATACTTCCTTATGGGGGACAACCGGGATAGCTCCAACGACAGCAGGCGCGTGGGGCCTATCCGCAGAAAGGACATCATTGGCCGGGCGGAATGGGTGATCTGGCCCATCAGGGCCCGTC
This sequence comes from uncultured Faecalibacterium sp., assembly GCA_964391995.1. Taxonomy (GTDB): domain Bacteria; phylum Bacillota; class Clostridia; order Christensenellales; family Aristaeellaceae; genus UBA11524. The sequence continues at coordinate 14,765 of CAYMOM010000040.1, read as the reverse complement.
GCCGCCTGAGGTGAACAGGCAGGCCGCAACAGCATAGCCCGTGTTGTCCAGGGAGACATCCTCCACCTGGGCGGCAGGCAAAGTGAACAGGGTTTGGCGCTCTCCGGCAGGCAGGCACACGGCTGCAGCCAGGGGAGCGCCGTTTTCGTTATACAGGGTCAGCGCGCCGTGCCGGTGGAGCAAGGCCAGGTAATCCTCCAGAGTGGCGTTCAGGGCGTGGATCAGCATGGCGTGGGCCTGGCCAACATAGCGCAGGTGAAAGGCCCGGCAGCTGTGGTCAGCCACGGGGGCGCCGGGCCAGCGGCGGATGAACCCGTATCGCCAGCAGTTGTCTGCCAGCCAGCATCCGGCAGGTGTTTCCTCATAGGTCTGCGCCAGGGGTGTGCCGTTCCATATGGGACACTGGCGGATGTCCACCGCCCAGGGCAGCTGGTGCTCGCTGCAGCCCACGCTGCCAACGGCACTCACTGCGGCCTTCAGTGCGGCGGCAACGGGCATGTCCCGGGAGAAGGCCGCCAGGGTGTCCGTCAGCAGAATACGCTGCTGCTCGGCAGAGCGGGTGCCGGCAAACACGGTGAACTGCACCCACCGGGCCTGCCGGGCGGCAGCAAACAGGGATACCAGAGCATCCAGGGTATCCTGCCCGGAAACGGCTGCCAGATCCCGGCACTCCACCCGGCCCTGTGTCCGGTGCAGCACGCCGAAGGTATCGGCAGGTGTGTAGCCTTCCGGCAAGGGGTGCGCCTCATCCACCAGCAGCAGGCGACCGCGGAGCAGCTCTTCCCGGGTATAGGCGACCTGCCGGGTTTCCGCCGGTGGCAGGCCCGGCTGCACACAGGCAGGCAGGGGAGCCTCTGTGGGCGCAGGCACCGGCGCAGGCGGAAGATGCACATCCGCCTGGGGTGCATGGGGAATGAGCAGCGGAAGAAGCAGCAGCGGAAGAAACCACCGCCATCGCAGCCTGCGCCGGGGTGCAGCTGCTGGCGACCAGCCACGGGTCATGGGAATGCACCTCCTTTGTTGATGCACACAGCATGCCCGGATGGATTGGTTTTTATACGATGACACAAAAAATCTGCCACAAACTGAATCAGACTTTCAAAGCCACCTGAAGGTGTCGAAGAGCCTGCAGGCCCTCTGATTGCAATCGTATGGCGGGGCGCTTCCGGCTCTGTCGGAAACTTTTCTTACGCGGAGGAACGACCGTCAAGGCTGCTTGCAGCTTTGGCAGTAACGTAGCGCAAATTCTCGAAAAAGTGGCTTTGCCACATTTCGACACCCTGAGCCCTGCGCATTATTGCAGGGCGTTTTTAGGGCAGCTTTTTGCGCACTCGAAGCAGAGAATGCATTCCGTTCCGTTTTTGCGCGAACGGGAGTTGTCCGTCACATCCACATCCATGGGGCATACGCGCTTGCACTTTCCGCAGGAAATGCACTTGCTTTTGTTGCACTTGACCCGGAACAGGGAAAAATAACTCATGGGCTTCAAAAAAACAGTAATGGGGCAGATGTATTTGCAAAAGGCCCGGTTATCCTTGAAAAGAAAGGCCAGGAAAATGCCCACAGCATAGTAAAGCAAATTGCCGATGATGAAGGCCCAGAACATGATTTGTTCCATATGCTCCGCATGGGCCGCAAAGAGCGCCATCACAAACCCCAGGGACAACGTAAAGGTGATATACCGTATCCAGCCGATTCTCCGCCGGGGCGCTTGCGGCACCTTGAAGGGCAGTAAGTCCAGCACCATGGCCGTCCAGCAGGCATAGCCGCACCAGCCGCGGCCAAAGAGCAGCGGGCCAAAGATTTTCGCAACGGCATAGTGGATGGTGGCAGCCTCGAACACGCCGGTGAACAGGTAATACCAGAAACCTTCAATCTGCATATTTTCATTGCAGGCAAGGCCCAGGTAGAAAAGCATGTACATGCCCACCAGCAGCTGTGTTACCCGCCGGGCGTGCCGGTATTCTCGAATATACAGGAACAGCCCCAGGGCGATGGACAGGCCAATATAGCTGAAATTCAGCAGGTAGAAAAGGTTGCCTTTGGTCAGCCATAGGGTGATGGCAACAGCCTCGAATATGGCCAGCATGGTTGCCGGCAGGATATATTTCTTCATGGGTGCAGCTCCGTTCGCTTTTGTGTCTGCGTTCATTATACCATGAAATGGATAGAATGACAAGCAAAAAGGCCGGCCTGCTTAGGTCGGCTGCTAGAAGGGACACTCCACTGTGAAGGTCTTGCCGTCCAGCCGGGGCAGCTGACCGCCGGTGTCCAGGGTCAGGGAGGCGGCGCAGAGCATCAGCCGACGAGCGTGGTTCTGCCGGTTGAAGGCCCGGTCGCCATACACATCATCGCCCAACAATGGATGCCCCAGGGCAGCCAGATGGGCGCGTATTTGATGGGTGCGGCCCGTCAGCAGGTGCACCCGCAAACGGCTGATGGGCCCGCTTTCCAGGGTTTCATAGGCGGTGGCAATGGCCTTGGCGCCGGGGACGGGGTGATCGAGAATGGTCACCCGGGCGGCCTGGGCATCCTTCAAAAGGTAGGCCCGGCAGGTGGCGGCAGGCGGCTTCATCATGCCGCGAACCAGGCAGATGTAGCGCTTGTCCATGGTGCGCTCCCTAAAGGCCTGCAGCAGGATGCTTTCCGCCCGGTCGTTTCTGGCAAAGAGGATCAGCCCGCAGGTCTGGTTGTCCAGCCGGTGGCATGGCCTGGGCGGCTGGGCGGCAGGGTCGGTCAAAAGCAGGTGCTTGTGGGCCTGGTCTGTCAGGCAGGCACCGCCTTTTTTGTCCATCTCCACGCTGATGCCTGCCCGCTTGTTGATCAGCAGCACGTCATCATCTTCATACACCACATCCACCGGCGGCGCAGAAGGCTCGGCACAGTAGACCTGCACCAGCTGCCCGGCGGAAACGCGCGCATCCGGCTTCACCCGCCTGCCATCCAGCTTCACGTCCCGGCGCTGGAAGCTGGCCCGGAGCACATGGGGGAGAATCTCCGGCAAAAAGCGGCGAAGGCATGCGTCCAGCCGCTGACCCTCCGCCGTTTGGGGTACTTTCCATTCGTAATATGCCATTTACTGCACCACTCCTGTGCGCATGGTGCCCCAGCGGGGCGTTTGCCGGTGCAGGCGGGCCACGCCGTCCAGCATGGGGCGGGTGGGCTGCACGGTGAGCAGGGTGCCCAGCACAGCGTCCATTTCATCCAGGCTCACGCCCTGCTTGGCCAGCATGCGCAGGTCTTCCACTGCTTCCTCGGTGGAGATTTCCGGTCGCACGGCGCCCAGCAGCAGGCCGTACATCATCTCAAACAGGGGCTTTTCCTCGGGCAGCAGGCCGTTCATGGCGCCCAGCATGTCGTTTTCGTCCAGCTCCAGGCGGGTGTCCGGGCGGACGGTCAGCTTCTTCAGCAGCTGATCCGGCTCTGCCAGGCCGGGGTGCAGCAGGAGCATCTGCCCTGCGCCGTCGTAGGTATAGTCGTAGGTGGTGCGGATGAAGCGCATGCCCAGTGTGGCGCTGGCGGCATAAGTGCCATCCAGCACATCCGCCATCAGGTGGCGCATGGGCTCGCCCGCATGGAGCAGGCCGCCGATGTACAGCAGGCCGCGGATGGTGGCATCGTACCGGCAGAGTTTGTCCCGCAGTTCTTCGTGAGCCTTGGAGGAAGTGATGAGCCGCAGCGGCACCGCCAGCTCCTCCGGCAGGCGGACGAACACCCTGTCCTCCTCCCTGGTCACGGTGCACCACAGGCGGCGGGCCAGGGCCTCGGCAGCGCTGCTTTCCTCCCAGTCCAGCAGCTCGGCTTCACCCTCCAGGGCCAGGATGCGCTCCACCAGCTGGTGCTCCTCCGGGGAAAGCAGCGCAGCCTCCGCCGGCAGGGTGGAAAGCACCTGGGCCTGCAGCTGGCGGGTGGTATGCAGCGCTGCGGGGACGGGCTGCTCCTGGGCATCAAAGCTGATGGCCCACAGCTCCTCCACATTGCTGTCATCGCAGCCGTCAAACAGGCCAAAGCCGGGCAGCGCAGCCAGGCGGCTTTCGCAGGCCTCCAGCTGGCGGGCCTTGAGCACGCTCATGGTTTTATCGGCCCAGTGCAGGGTTTGCACGTTGGTTTCCCTTAGCATGAAACCTCCTTACCCGCTTTGGGCAAGCGGGGTTTTTACAGTTTAACAATCCAGTTGTTTTCGTCAGCCAGCTTGCCCGTCTGGATGCCGGTCAGGGTATCGTAGAGCTTCTGGGCCACGGGGCCGATGTTCCCATCGCCCACGGTGAGCTTCTCGTCCTTCCAGCACAGCTCGCCCACGGGGGAAATGACCGCCGCAGTGCCGGTGCCGAAGGCTTCGGTGCACTTGCCGGACTTGATATCGGCAAACACTTCGTCAATGGCGATGCGCTTTTCCTCCACATCGTAGCCCAGCTGGGCAGCCAGGGTCAGCACGCTGTTGCGGGTGATGCCCGGCAGGATGGAGCCGTTCAGCATGGGGGTCACAATCTTGTTGCCGTAGGCGAACATCATATTCATGGCGCCCACTTCTTCAATGTAGCGCTGCTCCACGCCGTCCAGCCACAGCACCTGGGCATATCCCTTGGTGGCGGCAATTTCGCCAGCCAGGATGGAAGCGGCGTAGTTGCCTGCACACTTGGTGAAACCCACACCGCCGCGGACGGCACGGACATAGGCATCCTCCACATAAATGCCCACGGGCTTCAGGCCTTCTTTATAGTAGGCGCCCACGGGGGAGAGGATGATGTAGAACAGGTAGGTCTTGGAGGCGTGCACGCCCAGCTGCACATCCTGGGAAATCATGGTGGGACGGATGTACAGGCTGGTGCCTTCCTGATGGGGAACCCAGTCCTGTTCGATTTCAATCAGCTTCTTCAGGCCTGCCAGGGCCAGCTCCTCGTCCAGGGCGGGCATGCACATGCGCCTGGCGCTGGAGGACATGCGGGCCATGTTGGCCTGGGGGCGGAACAGCTGAATGCCGCCATCGGCCCGGCGATAGGCCTTGGTGCCCTCGAAAATCGCCTGACCGTAGTGCAGCACCATGCTGGCGGGATCCATGGAGAAATTGCCATAGGGGACGATGCGCGGGTCGTGCCAGCCGGTTCCCTCGGTATAATTCATCAGGAACATATGATCCGTAAAAATACGTCCGAAGCCCAGCTGGGATTCATCCTGGGGCTTCTGCCTGAGTGCTGTGGAAAGGGTGACCTTGATCTCCTGCATGTTCAAACGCCTCCGCTTCATGCCTGCCGACCTTCGGCAGGAAACACGCTTTTTCCCGTGTATTCTTCTATTATACTGTTGAATGATGGGTTGTCAAGCCTTGCGGCAGCCAGCTTCCAGGGGTAAATCTTGTTCTTATGGTGTTTTTGTGGTATCATGGAGAAAACCAGCAGGAGGTGCCGAACATGAATGTTATGGAAAGCCTGACCCAGTTCTATGACCAGTATGACGAAGATGCCCGCCTGACCTCCCGCCATGGACAGGTTGAGTTTCTGACCACCATGCGTTATATTGAGAAATACCTGCGGCCTGGTATGCGGGTGCTGGAAATTGGCGCTGGCACAGGGCGGTACAGCCACACTCTGGCCCGAATGGGGTATAGGGTGGATGCGGTGGAGCTGATTTCGCACAACATTGACGTGTTCATGCAAAACACTCAGCCGGGCGAAAACGTGACCATCCGCCAGGGCAATGCGGTGAGCCTGTCTGCTTTTGAGGATGATACCTATGATGTTACACTGCTGCTTGGCCCCATGTATCATTTGGTTACGGTAGAGGAGCAGAAGCAGGCGCTGTGTGAGGCTCTTCGCGTGACAAAACCGGGCGGCGTGGTATTTGTTGCTTACTGCAACAATGATGCAACAGTAGTGACCTTCTGCTTCGGCAAACAGAAGCTCAAGGAGGAACGCTATCAGCAGCTGGCCGACCCGGAAACCTTCAAGCTGGCTTCCAACCCGGAGGAGTTTTTCGCTCTCCACCGCAGGGAGGATGTGGACAGGCTCATGGCCGACTTGCCTGTGGAACGCCTGCATTATGTGGGCACGGACATGGCTGCAAACTTTATGCGGGCTCAGGTAGATGCTATGGACGATGCGCTTTTCCAGCAGTATATGAAGTATCATTTTTTTATCTGTGAGCGCCCGGACATGGTGGGCGCCACACACCATATGCTGGACGTATTCAGGAAGCACTGCTGATGCTTTGCAGCCAAAGCAAGGAGCCTGCCAAATGCGGCAGGCTCCTTTGATGTGCGGCTGGAATCAGCCGGCGTACAGCTTGTTGTCCCGGAAAAAGAAGTTGGTCAGCGCCGTGGTAAGGCCCAGGGCATCCAGCTCGCAAATGGAGCGCTTGTCGTAGATGGTTTCGAAGGTGCACTGGTGAAGCACCTGATCCAACTGCCGGATACGCTCCTTGAAAACCTTGTCGAAATGGGGGCTGGCGTAGGCCAGCTCGCCGTGAAAAATCAGCACATCGGGGTTCACAAGGAAGTTGATGTTGTGAATCACCTGGGCGATCAGCCCGGCCAGCTGCTCAACCACCTGGTTGGCATAGGGGTCATCCTGGGCGGAGGCAGCGAACAGATCCTGATAGGTGATCTGCTCCGCCGGTATGCGGGCCAGGGGGGAGCCGTCCGGTGCGGGGCGGGCCCGGAGCTTGCTGCGGATATGCCGGATGCTCAGCATCTCCTCCAGGGAAAGGGCGGGCTGCTGCCCATCAAAGGGGGTGAGCACCATCCGGCCGATTTCCCCGATCAGGGAGTTCTTCCCGTTCAGCACATGACCGCGCTCGATGATGCAGGCGGAGAAATTCCACGCGGAGAAAAGGGTCATCACCCGCTTTTGCCTGATGGATTCCGCATCCAGCAGCACAGCGCGGCCCACGGCCTTGGCGGCGTTTTCCACATAGACCACCACGTCATCGCCGAAGATTTGGTTCAGCCGGCTGGCAAGGGGCTCGCCCTGTGCCCAGGCGGAGGCGTAGGGATTGCTGATCAGGGCACCGGTTTTGTAGTCCACCGTGCCGGGGACGGACAGGCCCACGCCGTATATATCCCCCAGGCCGATGCCGCTTTCCTTCAGAAAATCCGCCACGAAGGCCTCCAGCAGGGAGAACAGCTCGTCCAGCGGGCGGTTGGTGTCCATGGGGTGTTCGGCATAGTTCAGCCGGTTGCGGACAATGTCCAGCAGGGTCAGGTTGATGGTATCGGGCCACAGGGTGATGCAGATCAGGTAGACCTTGGCGGAAAAGACAAAGCACTCCGGTTTTTTGCCGCCAAAGGTGGTGGAATCGCCCTTGCCGGTGGAGGAAAGCAGACCCTTGTCGCAAAAGAAGCGAATGGCCTTCATGATGGTTTGCCGGCTGATACCCGTCTGCGCAGCCACATCATTGGCGGTATATTCCCGCCCGTCACGGAAAACGTTCATCACCTGCCAGCGGTTTTCGTATTTCAGATCCGAGGGCATGGCGGACGAGGCGTTTTTCACCACTTGATTGGACAGGGGCCTGCTGTTCATCACCATCTGTATTTTCCCAAACCTTCCTTTATCGTTCCAGGGCCTGTGCGAGCTTTGCCTGTTTGCATATTATGACATTTTTCTGCATATGTCAAGTGACAAAGGAAAGGAACCCTGCGGAGGAAGGCTTATTCGCCGCTGGTTTCCGGGGTAAAGCGCCGGAAGGAATACCGCCCGCTGCCGCCCAGCAGCCGCAGATGCCATTGGGCGAATTCCTTCATGTCCCGCTCCACCTGCATGCACAGGTTCATATAGTCCAGGCCTGTGTTCTGCTGGCTGGCTGAAAGGAAAGAGGCCTTGCAGACCTGGAAGGCATCGGTGCAGATGTTCACCTTGTTGATGCCGAAGCGCACGGCGGTTTTCAGGTTTTCCTCGCCGGAGCCGGAGCCGCCGTGGAGCACCAGGGGCATGCGCAGCTGCTTTTTCAGCAGGGCCAGGCGCTGAAAGTCCAGCCGGGGAATCTTGTGGTGGGGATAATGCCCATGGGCGGTGCCGATGGCTACCGCCAGGGCGTCCACCTGGGTTTTGGCAACGAAATCGGCTGCCAGCGCCGGATCGGTATACAGGTCGGTGTTCTCGTCATCGGCAGCGCTGGTCTGGCCCACATGCCCCAGTTCACCTTCCACGCAGATGCCCAGGGGATGCGCCAGCTGGCACACGGCCCGGGTGGCGGCGATGTTCTCCTGGTAGGGCAGGTCGGAGGCATCGATCATGATGCTGGAAAAGCCGGCGTTGATGTACTTGGTAATGTCCTGCAGCCTGGCACCGTGGTCCAGGTTCAGGGCCACGGGCACATTGGCCCGCTGGGCCAGACCCTTGATGAGAGGGATCATCTCCTCCGGGTGGGCATGGTTGCGCATCTGGCCGCAGCCCATGTTGATGATGATGGCGGCCTGCTCCTCCTCGGCAGCGGAAACGGCGCCCCGGGCCATTTCCATGTTGATGCAGTTAATCGCCGGAATGGCAAAACCCTCCTGGTTGGCATAATCCAGCATGGATTTCATGGATACATACATTGCTTTATCCTCACATTCAATCAATTTTGGAATACAGCCCGGGGTGCTCCTCCACTGGGCGCCAGCCATTGCCAAGGCATGCGGGCATTCTTGGCGCGGCCTTGGCAGCGGAAAGCATGCAGGAGGCAGGCTGAATGTGGCTGACGGTATCGTAGCAGCCAACGCAGCAGGCGGCGGTATAGGCCGCCAGGGTCAGGGCATCCCCGGGGCACAGGCCCTGGGCAATGCCGCACAGGAAGCCTGCCACGGCGGTATCTCCGGCGCCGGTGGTGGAAAGCACATGGGGCTGCAGGCAGGGCAGGCACCACAGCTCCCGCCTGGCCCAGGTTTCCGCCATGGAACCGGCAAACAGGCCCGTTGCCCGGAGCCTTTCGGCACCGGCGGTGCGAAGGTACAGGCCCCGCTGACCGCATTTGACCAGCACCAGGGCGGTGCCGCCGGCAATGGCCTGGGCCGCAATGCCGCGGATGTCCTCCTCCCCCAGAAGGGGAAGTATATCCCTGCTGCCGGCCTGGGCAACCAGCCGGGCATAGCGGCTCCTGTCCGTCATGAACACCGCCTCCTCCAGGCTGGGGAGGAACAGATCCATCAGGGGATAAATGCGCTGGAGAATGGGCTGCCAGTCCACCTGGCCCGGCTCGGCCTTCAGGTCGGGCAGGCTGGTATCCAGGGAGGTGGCTGTGCCGCATTGCCGGGCCGTGCGGAGAATGGCCTCCAGCTCCCGGCCCTGGTGGGCGTAAAGGTGACGCATGGTGGTGGGGTAGCCCAGGTGCATCAGCCCCACGTTCTCAAAGGCTGCGGCAGGGAAATCCTTGGCCTGGAGCAGTTGGGATGCACCCCGCAGGTGGATGGTGGATTTATCTCTGCCGGGAATAGCCAGGGCAATGCTGGCGGTGGAGGGTGCATCCGGCAGCACCGTCAGGTCGCAGGGCAGGTTTTCCCGGGCCAGCATGCCGGAAACAATGGAGCCGATGGCATCACCGCCCACCATGCCCTTCAGCTTCACGGGCACGCCCAGCCGGTGAAGGGCCAGCCCCGTGTTGCCAACGGCGCCGCCCAGATACACGGTAAAGCCGCTGCTTTCCGTCAGCCGGCCTTCTGCCAGCAGGGTCTGGGCAATCTGCTGGCCCAGCTCCCGGGGGAACTGGGGCAGTATGTCCAGCACCAGGGAGCCTGCAACCAGCATATACTGCTTTTCCATCGTGTCAGCCTCCTTAACCCTTGATGCCGCCTGCCGTCAGGCCGGAAACAAACTGATTCTGGTTGGTAAGGAAAATAACCACCAGCGGGACGAAGGCCAGCACCGCGCCGGGAATGAGCATTTCGTAATTATTCCCGTAGGAGCTGATCAGGGAGGCCAGGCCCACAGGCAGGGTGTAGGACCTTTCGCTGGAAAAGACGATCATGGGCCACAGGAAAGCATTCCAGTTCCGCAGGGCCAGCAGAATCAGCATGGCGCCGAAGGCAGGGCGCATCATGGGTGCCATAATGCGGGTGAAAATGCCCATTTCCGTGCAGCCGTCGATTCGTGCAGCCTCCATGTATCCCCTGTCCATGCCGCTGACATACTGCTGAAAAAAGAAGATGGCTGTGGGCTGCACCACAAAGGGCAGGATGGAGCCTGCCTTGGTGTCGATCAGCCCCATGTTGATAATCATTTTGTACAGGGGAATCAGCAGGATTTCAATGGGGATCATCATCACAATCATAATGAGCATGAAGATGAGCTTCTTCCCCTTGAAATCATATGCGCCGATGGCATAGCCGCAGATGGAGCTTAGCCCGAGGGAGCACACCGTGCTGACCACCAGCACCACAATGCTGTTCAGGTACCAGGTCAGGTACAGGCCATCCTTGGTGGTGAGGGTGTAGGCATAGTTGTCAAGGGTCAGATTGTGATATTCAAAGGCCATGCGCACGCCGTTGCGGAAAAGGTCGGAAGTATTCTTAAAGGAAGCGATGACCATAAAATAAATGGGAAACAGGGCAACAACGGCCATCAGGCACAGCACGATGTATACGGCCGGGCTGCTTCTTTTCAGTGCTTTGATGCGTTTCACGTTTCTTCCTCCTCAGTCCTTGTTGAAAAGGCCCAGGCCCTTCATCTGAATCAGGTTGATTAGGAGCACAATGCCCAGCAGGGCAAACCCGATGGCAGAGCCCATGCCCAGCTTGCCGGAGTTGAAGGCCTGCTGATACAGGTAGCGCACAATGGTCAGGCCAATGTTCCCAGGGGTGGATTCCTTCCAGAAGACATAGCTTTCGCCAAAGGTACGGTATCCTTCCATGATCAGCATGGTCAGGATGTAGATCATGGTGGGTTTCAGCAGGGGAAGGGTGATGTGAAACAGCTCCTGGCGCTTGTTGGCGCCATCCATAATGGCGGATTCATAAACCTCCTCCGGGATGGCCTGCATGCCGGAAAGGAAGTAAATCATATACAAGCCGGCGCTTTTCCACATGGTGAGGAACACCATCAGGAAAATGCTCCAGTTGTAATTGAGCATAAAGCGCTGGGCGGGAATGCCGAAGGAAAGCAGAATGGAATTGATGGCGGCTGTTTCCGTTTCGGAAAACAGCATGCGGAAGATAATGCCGGCCACAATGGTGGAGGCCAGCGCAGGAATGAAGAACACCGCCCGGAAGGCATTCTTGCCCCGGAGCTTCAGGTCGTTGAGCAAAAGGGCAAGAATCAGGGGCACCACCACCAGTACGATACAATCGAACAGGGTTACCAGGGTGGTGGTTTTCAGCGAGGCGATGAAGGACGCATTCCACAGCTTGCGGTAGTTGTCCAGGCCCACAAACGTGGCGGTGGAAAAGCCCGTCAGCTTCTGCAGGCTCATCACGGCGGAGCTGATGATGGGGTACACGTTGAAAATCAGGAAGGAGAGGAGAAAGGGCAGCAGGAACAGATAGGGCGCGATTTTCTTGTTGTACAGCAGGGAATGGGCGCTGCGGCTGCGCAGGCCTTCCTTCTTTGCGATGCTCGCCATACAAACACTCCGTTTCTAAAAAGAATTGCTGCTGCGCTGCAACCGGGGCAGCGCAGCAGCATGGGTGAAAAGGTTACTCGTTCCGCAGGGCCTCGGCAGCGGCGGCCAGGGCCTCGGCAGGGGACTGGAGCTTGGTTTCAAACACGTTGTACATCACGTTGGAGGAAACCTGGTTGAAGGCTTCAGGCACGATGGTGAAATTGTGAATGGCGTTGGCCTTCTTCAGGCTTTCGGACACGGTGGCAAACACATTTTCATTACAGAAGTAGGGCAGGTTGATCTGCAGCTTCGCATCTTCCCACGCATCGGTGCGGAAGGGCGCGTAGCCAAGCATTTCGTAGCACTGCACCTGGGCGTCCTTGCTCATCTTGCAGAAGTAGAGGAAGTCCTTGGCCAGCTCGGGGTTCTTGCACTGGTTGGTAATCACAGCAGCGTTGCCGCCGGTGCAGGCGGTGGTGTAGGCCTGGGTGTCGTTCACATCCCACACGGGCATGGGCCGCACGGCGATGACGCCGTTCAGGTCGGGCATGTACTCGGTCAGGCGGCTCATGTACCACATGGGCAGGATGAGGGCAGCACAGCCATCGTTGTTGAAGAAGTCGTAGAAGGTTTCGGAGGCGTTGCCGCCGCCGGGCATGGGAACGGCAATGCCGTCATCCACCCAGGACTTGATATAGTTCAGTACTTCCACGTTGGTTTCGCTGTCCAGGATCACCTGACCGGCAGCATCCAGGAAGTCGGAACCCTTCTGCAGCACCATGGACTGGAAGGGAGCCATGTCGGTGGTTTCAACCACGGTCATGGGCTTGCCGGTGTTGGCGACCACGGTCTTGCCGGCCTGGACGAAATCATCCCAGGTTTTGATGGCGCTGATGTCAATGCCGGCTGCATCGGTGATGCGGGTGTTGTAATACACAACGGTGCCGCCCAGCTGGGAGGGAGAGCCATACAGCTTGCCATCCAGGGAGTACATGTCCAGCTTGGACTGGATGAACTGATCCTTTTCATCGGCGATCAGGTCGGTCAGTTCAACAAAGGGCACCTGGTCGAAGTCGAAATACACGCCGAAGGCAGTCACGTTCACATCGCAGTAGTCGGGCGCGCCCTCGCCAACCTGCAGGGCCACCAGCATCTTCTGCTGCCTGTCGGAACCGCCCATGCTGACGGCGTCCAGGTTGATCTGCCTGTCGGGGTTAGCGGCGTTCCAGGCCTCGGCTCGGGCCAGGTAGAAATCCGCCTGGGAGGAAATGCACCACCAGGTCAGGGTGGTGGGCTCGGCCGTTTCGGCAACGCCGATGGCCAGGGTGGAGAGAACCAGGATGGTTGCCAGAACCAGTGCCAAGAGTTTTTTCATGGGGAAACCTCCTTTAGTGATTGGGGTGTTTATTTGCAGGCAGCAACGCCGCCGTGCATTGTTAGGGAATTAAGTTACGCAACTATCTTACAAAACGGATTATAGCACATTCAGCTGATTTGTCAATACGAAAAATCAACTTTTTTACGGGTCGATCTCCTGGTACTCAAACCAGTCGAAATCGGCATAGTTTTGCGTATCCTGGTGGTGGGAGGTGCCGTACAGGCCAACCAACGCGCCGGTAAAGCCGCCGCCTACCTCCTTGCTGAGCAGGGTGCCGTTCACATGGGCAGCCAGGGGGAGCCACTGCTCGTACTGCTGGGCAAACCAGAAGGAGTAATCCTGCTGGCGGGCGGTGATTTTCATCCACAGGCGGTTTGCGGTGCAGGCCTGCCGGGCCAGCAGCTCATACTGCCCATCCCTGCACTGCCACAGGGAAACGAAGCGCCCGCCCTCATCCTTTTCCAGAACCATGGTCAGGTGGAAACGGTTGTTGAGCAGCATCGCCATGCCGCAGGCCTCGCCCCGGGCCGGGTCGAAGGCCATCACGGTTCTGGCGGAAAAGTTCATGTGCTGCTGCCTGCGGCCCACAAAAGCGCAGTTTTCCAGCTCGTTCAGCTGGGAGCCATGGAGGAAAAGCCGCAGGTGACCGGGGTGCTCCGTCAGGCTGTACACCTGGCGGCGTGGGGTGCGCAGCAGGCACCAGCGCAGGCCCAGGGTGCTGCCATCAAAGGCGTCGCAGGCCGGCTCTTCAGGCCAGGGGTGGGCAGGCAGGTGAGGCGCAGGGTAGGTGAACTCCACATGACCGGTATCCGGGCTGAACACAGGCCATTCGTCCTCCCAGGTGACGGGCACGGCAAAGGTTTCCCGGCCCAGGTTGCGGTAGTCGCCCCCATCGGGCCTGGAGGCCAGCAGCACGGCCCACCACTCCCCGTTGTGCAGCTGAATCAGGTCGGCATGGCCGGTGCTGTTGATGGGGTAGTCCCGCCGCAGGTTCCGGTGGGTCATGACGGGGTTTCTGGGGTTCACCTCATAGGGGCCGGAAACGCTGCGGGAGCGGAAAACCGTCACGCTGTGGTTGTGGTCGGTGCCGCCCTCGGCAATCATCAGGTAATACCAGCCGCCAATTTTGTACAGGTGCGGGCCTTCCGGCGCCACAGCGTTGTGGATGGCGCCATCCTCCCTCAGGGTCCAGCGGGGGCCGATCAGCTCACCCTTTTCCAGGTCCAGCTCCTGCAGCCAGATGTGCCGGTCCTCCCGCTCCCACTGATCGGGATAGGGGCGGCGGTTGCCCAGGTAATAGGTTTTGTCCCTGTCGAAAAACAGGGTGGGGTCGATGCTCTCGGCACCCTTGATGATCACCGGCTCAGACCATTCACCTGCGGGATCCTTGGCTGTCACATAGAAATTCACATTGCCCCAGTAGGGTGGATCCTGCACCAGGGTGGTGACCACATAGAAGGTATCGTCCGCCTCACGGTAGCGGATGGTGGAGGCATAAATGCCCTTGGAAGGCTTGATGCCGTCCAGGTTCAGCTGAGAAGGACGGGTGAGGCAGTGGCCCAGCTGCTGCCAGTGCACCAGATCACGGGAGTGAAAAATGGGAATGCCGGGAAAATACTCAAAGGAGGAGGTAACCAGGTAGTAATCCTCCCCTTTGCGGCAGATGGAGGGATCAGGATAGAAACCGGGAAGCAAAGGATTTTTCAGCTGCATAGGTATTTCCTCCGTTTGGAAATAATGTTGCGTAACTTGATTTTATATTACTACACGGCATTTTGGTTGTCAATCCGCCAAATGAAAAAAGCCCGCCGCAGTACGGGCGGGTGCAGGGTGTCGAAAAAGTGGCAAAGCCACTTTTTCGAGGATTTGCGCTCCGTCA
>CAYMOM010000039.1:0-15192 GCA_964391995.1 uncultured Faecalibacterium sp. | reverse complement strand
TCAGGCCTGCAAGCAGTCCTGACGGCCGTTCCTCCGCGTAAGGAAAGTTTCCGGCAAAGCCGGAAACGCCCCGCCCGCGCGGCAAAGCCCCGCGATACGAATAAAGTCAGAGGGCCTGCGGGCCCTCCGACACCTCCCAGAGGTTTTTTGACACCCTGCGGCCTGGCGCGATAATGCGTCAGGCCGTTTGCTATGCTCATTCCATGAAGTAGTCCACCACATACCCGGTATAACCCTTGTAGGTCACCTTCACCCATCCGCCGCTGGCAGGCGCCAGCACCGTTACGGCAGCGCCGTGGGGGAGCCTGGTCAGCACGGCGCCGGTGTCCATGGAAGGCTGGCTGCGCAGGTTGACGAAGGTCTTCTGGGGGTGCTGCACCGTCATGGTGGCGGAGGCCTTCAAATCCTTCACGGTCAGGTACTTGGTCATCATATACCCGGCAGTGCCGTTTTTGTCCTGCACCTGGCACCACTCCGTGCCATAGGCCAGCAGGGTCAGGCGGGTGCCGTTGCGGTACTGGCCCAGCACCCGGCTGGTGGTGCTGGCCTGCTGGCGCAGGTTGAGCACCTGGGTGGCCTTGGGGTTGGCAACCACTGCATTGCCCACACCTGCCACGGTGCTGGAGGTTCCCTTTTCATAGGGTTTGCGGATGCCTTCCTCCAGGAAGTCCGTTTTCATGTAGCCCACTTTTCCATCAACGGAAACCTTCCACCAGCCGTTGCCCCGCTGGAGGATCATCACATACGTTCCGCCCCTGTACTGGCCCATGGCATCGTAATCCATGCCCGGGCCAAAGCGCAGGTTCAGGCCGGTGTTGTTGGGGGTGACGATGGTGCCCACTTCTTCGCTGGTGGCCCAGGTGGAGGTGGAAACATATTCTTCCCGGAAGTAGCCGTCCACCCCATCCACCCGCACATGGTACCACCCGTTGGCCTGGCTGAGCAGCACGCAGGGCACGCCATTGTAGTAGTAGTCCACCACCGTAGCGCCATAGCTGGGCGCGGCCCGCAGGTTCAGGTAGGCAGAGGCCTTCTGGTTAGTCACCAGGCCGATGGTGCGGTAGGTCGGCTCCGTTACCTGCACAAAGTTTTTGCTGACGTAGCCGGTCTTTCCGTCCGGCCCGGTCACATAGTACCAATTGCCGCTGCTGCCGGAAATGGTCAGCCAGTCGCCCCTGTTGTACTGGCCCAGCCAGTTGGAATACTGGGTAGCATCCTGGCGCAGGTTCAGGGTATCGGTGTTGTACACTGTGCCAAACTGCAGCTCTGCCGCCGTGGCGGGCAGGGCCAGCACCAGGGTGCACAGCAGCACCAGTGCTGCCAGGAAAAGCCTTGCTTTCTTCATTGCCAATCTCCTCGCTTTCCGGGGAAATTTTCTTTCCATCCATAAAAACGACGGCGGAAACCCATTTGTTCCCGCCGAAGTGCTACAATTGCATTAAGTTTCTATATCTTTTTCCAGCGTTCTGATTTTCCTGTCCCTCATAAAGACCAGGCAGGTGATAGCCCCTTGCACCCACAGCACCATCATCAGTGCTGCCGCGCCGCTGCCTTTGCCCGCGCCAAACAAGGTTGTCAGCAGGCTGCCGGCAGCCTGGCCAGCCATCAGCGGCTCGAACAGGCTGTCAATCAACGCGCCGCCCAGCAGGTAGCCCACGGGAATGGTGAAAAACTGCAGCGTGTTTCTTGTTGCCCACACCCGTCCCTGCATATCCACAGGGATACCCGTGCGCATAACCACGGACATGCTGGCGTTCATCAGTGGAATTCCGATCCACCCCAGGAACGCTCCCACGCACCACACCGGCAGCGACTTGCCTACTGCCAGAATCAGGTTTTCCGTGCACATGGACATCGTCAGCGTCCAGCAGATGACCTTCACATGGCTCTTGGGCTTGGGCCACAGGGTTGCCACCAGGCTGCCCAGCAGCATGGTTCCGCCCGTTACCGTGTTGATAACCCCCAGCATGCTCTCCCCATTTTCCCGGGGCAGCAGCAGGGCAGGCAGTGCCGCATTGTACATAGAGGCCGTCAGGTTGATGGCTGCCAGGAAAAGTATCAGGTGCAGAATGCCCTGGTTCCGCCGCAGCCAGCTCAGGCCGGCCCTGGCTTCCTTCAGCAGGCTTTGTGCCTCGTCCGTCCGCTCCGGCGGCTGGGGAATCTTCATGCCCAGCAGGGAGAAAAACGCCACCACAAAGGTCGCCAGGTCAAACAGGATTACCGCATCCAGGCCCGCCAGCGTCAGCACTGCTGTAGCCAGTGCCGGTGTCAGCAGGTTGTTGGCGGAGTTCAGGAAGGACTGCACACCGCTGGCCTGCTGGTAATGCTCCTTGGGTGTCAGCAGAGTGACCGTCACGTCCGAGGCCGGGGACTGCACGGTGTTCATCAGGCCATTGATGGCATTAACCACATACAGGTGCCACACCTGCAGGGCATTGCACTTCAGCAGCACCAGTACCGCAATGGTGCTCAGGGCCGCGAGGCTGTCGCACACCAGCAGGGTGCGCTTTTTGTTCCACCGGTCGGTCAGCGCGCCAGCCAGGATGCTCATGAGCACATAAGGCGCATAGGAGCACACAGACAGGAGCGCCGTTTCCAGTGCCGAACCCTTCTGCTGGTAGGACCAGACAATCAGCGCATAGCTGGTCATGCCGCTGCCCAGGGTGGAAAAGCCCTGCGTCAACGCCAGAATCAGAAAGCTGCGCATATCATGCAGTGTTTTGAACTTTTTCATATTGACTTCGCTCCATTCCAATTATATGATAATCATTGGAACGCAAAGCCAAGGGGACGATGGTTTTTTTCGTTATGCTCCAGGCAGGCTCGTCCTCATCAGGCCTTGCGTGGAGCTTCATCAATGGCAAGCAGCATGGTTAATTCCTCCTTCAAGGGGAATTATATATGATAATTGTAAATTGTACAAGACTTTTGCAAGAATATTCCCTGCTGCCTCGTCTATATATTTGGTTGAACCAATTTTACGAAATCAAGGGAGGTCAAACCATGAAACGCACTTGTTTCCTGCTGCTGTGCCTGCTGGCCCTTATGCTGGCGCTACCCGCCATGGCCGATCCGGTGCTGACCAGCGCCACCGGCTACACCGCCTACCTGGGCGAAAACAACTATCTTTATCTGAAAGACCCGGAAAACGTGACCAAGGTGCTGCAAACCCCCATTGCCGACCTGAACGCCATTACCGATACGGCGCTGTACTGCACCACGGCGGACGGACGCCTGTTTGAGGTACAGCTGGACGGTTCCTCCTCCAAGCTGGCCGCTGCCGATGCCCTGGACGCCCTTCAAAAAGACCCCGGCGAGAACCCCCTGGCCGCGCTGTCCAGCACCATCATTGCTGCTGCCAGCACCCCTGACGCCATTTATTATGTGGCTGATAACGGCATGGGCGGCTATGCCCTGATGACCATCCCCCTGCCCGCGGCGGAAGGCACCGCACCCGCCGGCACCGTGGTACTGGCCCAGGTGAACAAGCCCATCAGCATGAGCGTCACCCCGGACACCGTGACCCTGGTGAGCGAAAACGGCCTGGTGGACGTGTACGACCGGCTGACCCTTTCCCATGTGCAGGTGAACCAGCCGGACAAGGGCATCACCCATGCCTTCTGCTATGACAACAAGCTGGTGCTGCTCTCCTGCAATGAAAACGACCAGTTCACCGTGCTGGATGTGCAGCAGTCCGCCTTGACGCCGCCCACCCTGGTGCCCGCCGCCACCACTGCTGCGCCCACCACCGCGCCTGCCATTACGCCTACTGCAAAGCCCACTGCCACCGCAAAGCCCACCGCTACCGCCAAGCCCGCTGAGGACGATGGCCGCATTTCCAAGGGCGATGGCGGCTCCGATGTGCGGAAGATGCAGCGCCGCCTGCTGGAGCTGGGCTACCCCGTTGGCAAGGTGGACGGCGCCTTTGGCAACGATACCCTGCTGGCGGTGAACCTGTTCCAGTGCGCCATTGACTACCGCAACCGCACCTATGCCTCCGCCCCCATGCTCAAGAAGCTCTATGCCAAGGATGCCCCGGTGTATGATCCCTACGCACCCCTGAAGGAAGGCGACAAGGGCGCCGATGTGCGCCTGATGCAGGAGGCCCTGATCGAGCTGGGCTACGACGTGGGCGAGAAGGGTGCCGACGGCGCCTATGGCAAGGATACCAAGGCCGCTGTGACCCAGTTCCAGACCATTGCCAACATGTTTGGCGCCGAGCTGGAGGTTACCGGTGAAGCGGATGCGGACACCCTGAAGCTGCTGCTGGATGAGGAGCACCCCATCCCCAACGCCACGCCCATTCCGCCCACCCCCACCCCCGAACCTGTGCCCGGTACACCTACCGACCTGAAGTAAACAGCCATGGAGACGGAATCATCCCCGTCTCCATTTTTCTTTTGCGTTTCGGCAAAAAATCTGCTATAATGGTTGGAAAAGGAGGCGAGGACATTGGCGGAGCAGGATTTTCTGTGCGTCCATGAGGATGTGGCTGCCCAGGTGCAGGCCGTGCTGCCGGAGGAGGAAAGCATGCAACGCCTGGCCGACCTGTTCAAGGTCTTTGGCGATGGCACCCGCATCCGCATTCTGTATGTGCTGTTCAGCACCGAGCTTTGCGTGGGCGACCTGGCCAAGCTCCTGGGCATGACCCAGTCCGCCGTGTCCCACCAGCTGCGGATATTAAAGCAGGCACGGCTCATCAAAAGCCGCCGGGATGGGAAAATCATCTTCTACGCCCTGGCAGATGACCACGTCCGCACCCTGCTGCGCCAGGGCACCGAGCACATCAGCGAGGACTAAAAAAGAAGGCCTTCCGGCGTGGAAAGCCTTTTTCTTTTACCCTTCTGCGCCCCGGAACAGCTCCCCCATGGCCTGGGCAATGCGCTTGTACTCCGGTGAAATGGTACACACATGGGGCACCATTTCCAGCCATAGAATGCCTTTCTTCTCACTGCTGACACCGTTCACGATCACCTCCGCGCTATCGGCAGAAATGGTTTCGTCCCCGTGGGACTGCACAGCCAGCACCGGGCAGGTCACCGCGTGCAGATCCCGGCGGGCCATGCGGATCAGCCGGTTCAGGTCGGCGCCGTTTTTCGTGGGAAAGCCCGCGTAGCCGCAGTGATAGTCCATGTTCATCAGCTTCGCCCGGTGGCTGTCATCCCCCCACATGATGGTTTTGATGAACAGCGATGCCGGTCTTGCCAGAAA
Source organism: uncultured Faecalibacterium sp. (assembly GCA_964391995.1). GTDB lineage: Bacteria > Bacillota > Clostridia > Christensenellales > Aristaeellaceae > UBA11524. Next base: position 9,981 of record CAYMOM010000039.1, on the reverse strand, counting down.
CAGCAGCTTGTTCTGCACCGCCATGGGGGCGGAAATGGGCGCCGCGGCGGTGACCTCCATCTGTTCTGCCAGCAGCAGGGTCAATACGCCGCCCATGCTCAATCCGCCCACGCTGGCATAGCGGCACTTGTCCTTCAGCTGCAAAAAGGCATCCTTCGCCGCATGAAGCCAGTCCTCCCAGGTGTAGTTGGCCATGTCTATCATGCAGGTGGCATGGCCGGGCAGGTTGATGCCCTGCACCGTAAACCCCTGGGCGTTCAGTTCCTCACCAATCAGCCGCATGTGCGCAGCCGAGCCGGTGAAGCCGTGCATCAGCAGCACCCCATGGTCGCCGCCTTGCAGGAAAAAGGGCTGGCACTGGGGCTGGGAAAAGTCTGCCTCCGGTCGTTTGGCCTGCATGCTATCATCTCCTTGTCATTGATTCTATGATAGCATTTTTTACGTCAGGTGTAAACTTTTCGCCTGAACTTCACAAAATGTTTCCAAGTGTAAACGCATCCCGGTGGTAAAGGTGCTCCGCCGCCTCCCGCAGCTGGGCGCAGGCCACCAGGCAGGTCACCGTGTCCCTGGCCTCCGCGCCGGCCTGAATGCTCTCCAGCGCGCAGGAAACCTCGTCCCCGTCCGCATGGTTGATCAGCATCTGCAGCCAGTCCAGGGTGTTTCGCCAGGTGTCATGATACGCCCTGGCGGTTTCTGCGGTGCGCTGCCAGTCCTCCGCCTGCACCAGGGTTCGCAGTTCCTCCGCTGCGGATATGTACCGCCGGGAAATATCCCAGGTCAGGCGGATGTTCCCCAGGCCGCAGCCCAGCACCACCGCCAGCAGGATTGCCGATATGATCAGCCTGCTGCGCATATCACCACCCAGCCTTTCCCGGTGCCAGCGCCTGCAGGGTTTGCATGTCCGTTTTTCCCTTGCCCTGGGCCATCAAAAGCCCCTGGGTGTTCATGCACATGAACAGCACCTGGCTGGCCTTTGCATACCCCAGGGCCTGCAGCTGCTGCGCCAGCCATGCTTCCGTCAGGTTTCCCCGCTGCAAATTCTGCCGCTGCACCTGTCCATCCAATATCAGCGTCAGGGGCAGGCCTTCCCGGGCAGGGTTCATGCCCATGTCCCGGGGCGTTAGGGGGCGGTTATCCGCCTTGGGAAACACATTCACCTGCCCGCCGGTTTCCAGCACCGCCGTGCCCACCTCCGATGGATCCAGCACGCCGCCGGTACGCAGGTCCTCCATCAGGTCGGAGAGGGTCACCCCCACATGCCGCATCTGCTTTTCGCAGATAACCCCGTTGCGGATCAACACCGTGGGCTGGCCGCACATCAGCGTGCGGAATCTGCCGCTCACCATACACAGCCAGGAGATAACCCCGTGGCAGATGATCAGCGCCGCCATGGGCAGTATGCCGTACAAAAGCGGCGAGCCCACATCCCCGATGGGGGTTGCCGCCAGCTCCGCAATCATGATGACCACCACCAGCTCATAGGGTTGCAGCTGACCTACCTCCCGCTTGCCCATCAGCCGCATGGCTACCACCGCCGCAATAAACAGTATCACCGAGCGGACAAACAGCGTCAGCATGGTGCTCACCTCCCTTTTCTCCTTTCTATCATGGCTTTTTGCTTGCGAGTTGATACGCTCTGTGATACAATACCGGATGGTAGACTATGCAATTTTTGAAGGAGACCCACATGGACGAAAGGATTAACGTCGCGCAGGCTTCCTACACCTATGAGGAAGCGGAATCGCCTGCCCTTTCCGGCATTGACATGCAGGTGCAGCCCGGTGAATTCGTAGCTGTGCTGGGGCACAACGGCTCGGGCAAGTCCACCCTGGCCAAGCTGCTCAATGCCCTATATATTCCCACCGATGGCGCCGTTTATGTCTGCGGGCTGGACACCCGGGACGAGCGCCACATCTGGAACATCCGCCAGCAGGCCGGCATGATTTTTCAGAACCCGGATAACCAGATTGTTGCCACCGTGGTGAAGGAGGATGTGGCCTTTGGCCTGGAAAATCTGGGCGTACCCACCGAGGAAATGCCCGGTCGCATCGAATCCGCCCTGGCTGCCGTTCGCATGAACGAGTTTGCCGACAGTGCGCCCCACATGCTCTCCGGCGGGCAGAAGCAGCGGGTAGCCATTGCAGGCATCCTGGCGATGGAGCCTTCCGTCATCATCGCTGACGAGGCTACCGCCATGCTGGACCCTGCCGGGCGCAAGGAAGTGCTGGACACCGTTCGCCGGCTGAACAGGCAGAAGGGCATCACCGTGGTGTGGATCACCCACTTCATGGAGGAAGCCGCCCAGGCCGACCGGGTGGTGGTGGTCAATCAGGGGTGCATTGCCCGGCAGGGTACGCCCCGCGAGGTTTTCCAGCAGGTGGACGAAATGCGTGACCTGCACCTGGATGTGCCCCCCATGACCGCCCTGGCTGCCGACCTGCGCAAGGCCGGCATGCCGCTGCCCCAGGATATTCTCACCGTGGACGAAATGGTAAAGGAGGTGTGCAAGCTGCTATGCCCATCCAACTGAGCAATGTGACCCACACCTACTCCCAGGGCAGCGCCTTCCAGGCCACCGCCATCCGCAGCGTGAACCTGACCATTGAGGACGGGGAGTTCATTGCCGTCATCGGTCATACAGGCAGCGGCAAAAGCACCCTGGTGCAGCACCTGAACGGCCTTTTGAAGCCCACGGAAGGGCAGATCCTCATCGATGGCGAAGACCTGAACGGCGAAAAGACCGACCGGCGGCGCATCCGGCAGAAGGTGGGACTGGTGTTCCAGTACCCGGAATATCAGCTGTTTGAGGAAACCGTTGCCAAAGACATTGCCTTTGGCCCCAAGAACCTGGGCCTGAGCGATGAGGAAATCGACCAGCGTGTCCGCCGGGCCATGGCCCATGTGCACCTGGACTATGATACATACGCCCAGCGCAGTCCCTTTGAGCTTTCCGGCGGACAGATGCGCCGGGTAGCCATTGCAGGCGTGCTTGCCATGGAGCCTAAAGTGCTCATCCTGGACGAGCCCACCGCCGGCCTTGACCCCCGCGGGCGGGACAGAATTCTCTCCATGGTGCAGGAGCTTCACGCCCGGGGCGGCGTGACGGTCATCATGGTCAGCCACAGCATGGACGATGTGGCCCGCCTGGCCACCCGGCTGATTGTGATGAGCAAGGGTGAAGTGGTTGCCACCGGCACACCCAGCGAGATTTTCCGCCAGCGGGAAATGATGGAGCGTGTGCACCTGGGCGTACCCGAGGCCGCCAGGCTCTGCGCCGCCCTGCGCCAGCAGGGCCTTGACCTGCCGGATGACCTGTATACCCCCCAGCAGCTGCGGGATTGCCTGCTTGCCAAATGGAAGGAGGTATCCCCATGCTGAAAAACATCACCATGGGCCAGTATTACCCGGTGGACAGCCTGGTGCACCGCCTTGACCCCCGAGTGAAAATTGTGCTGACCATCGCCTTCATTGTGGCGGTGTTCATGGTGCATTCCCTGGCAGGATACGCCGTGGTGCTGGGCTTTGTGTACCTGGTGGCCCGGCTGTCCAACGTGCCTTTCGCAATGCTCACCAAAGGCCTGAAGCCTTTGCGCTTCATCCTGGTTCTCACCTTTGCGCTGAACCTGTTCTTCACCGGCGATGGCAGCACCCTTTTGCAGCTGTGGTTCATCCGCGTCACCGATACGGGCCTGAGCCAGGCCGTGCACTACTCCCTGCGGCTCATGTTCCTGGTGGTGGGCACATCGCTGCTGACGCTGACCACCTCGCCCATCATGCTGTCCGATGGCATTGAGCTGCTGCTCTCCCCCTTGAAGCGCTTTCACTTTCCCGCCCACGAGCTGGGGATGATGATGTCCATCGCTCTGCGGTTCATCCCCACCCTGCTGGAGGAAACCGACAAAATCCAAAAGGCGCAGATGGCAAGGGGTGCAGACTTTGAGTCCGGCAACCTGCTTCAGCGGGCCAAGGCCATGGTACCGCTGCTGGTGCCGCTGTTCGTCAGCGCCTTCCGCCGCGCAGGCGACCTGGCTATGGCTATGGAGGCTCGCTGCTACCACGGCGGCGAAAACCGCACCCGGCTGCGGGTGCTGAATGTGACCAAAAACGATGGCCTGGCCTGTGCCGCCGTGGCAGGGCTGATCCTGCTGATTGTGGTGGAAGGGTGGCTGGTGTGAAGCGCATTTTGCTGACTGTGGAATACGATGGCACCGCCTATGCCGGCTGGCAGCGGCAGCTGAACGGCCTGGCTGTTCAGCAGGTGCTGGAGGAAGCGCTGCAAAGGGCCACGGGTGAGCGCATCACCGTCACCGGTGCCAGCCGCACGGATGCCGGCGTCCACGCCCATGGTCAGGCGGTGCATTTCGACACGGCATCCTCCATTCCCCCGGAAAAGTATCCTTTCGTGCTGAACACCATGCTCCCCCGGGATGTGCGGGTGCTTGCCGGCAGAGAGGTTCCGCCGGATTTCCATGCCCGGTTCATGACCTGCGGCAAGCAGTATACCTACCGCATCATCAACAGCCGCCACGGCAGCGCCATCCGCCGCAACACCCACACCCATGTGCCCGTGTCCCTGGACATGCCGCCCATGGAACGGGCCGTCCAAACCCTTTTGGGCAGGCATGATTTCGCCGCCTTTCAGGCCAGCGGCGGCACGGCGAAAACCACCGTGCGCACCATTCACAGCGTGCACCTGACCCGGCAGGAGGACGAAATCACCCTGACCATTGAGGGTGACGCCTTCCTGTACAACATGGTGCGCATCATTGCCGGCACGCTGATCGAGATCGGTCAGCACCGCAGAGGCGAGGATGCCTTCACCCGGGCCATTGCCAGCGGCAGCCGGCTGGACCTGGGCGTGACCGCTCCGCCCCATGGCCTGGAGCTGACCCGGGTGGACTATCCTCAGGCGGCTTTCACCCTGCCGGATGCCATCCGCTGGCACCAGGATTAATCGCTTCAAGGAGGCACCATGCTCCGCTTATCCAACCTATCCGTTTCCCTGTCCCAGACGGATGACGAACTGCTGGCCCTTTTGGCCCGGAAGCTGAAGGTTCCCGCCGGGCAGATCCAGTCCGTCACCCTGGTAAAGAAGTCCATTGACGCCCGGGACAAGGGGGATGTACACTTCGTCCTGACGGTGGATGTTTCCCTGCGCGGCGAGGACGATGTGCTACGCCGCCTGAAAAGCGGCGTTGCTTCCAAGGTGATCGCCAAGCCTGCCAAACCGCTGCCCGCCGCTGCCTTCACCCGCCCGCCTGTGGTGGTGGGCGCAGGCCCGGCAGGCCTGTTTGCCGCGCTTACCCTTGCCAAGGCCGGCGCCTGCCCCATTCTCATCGAGCGCGGTCGTCCCGTGGAGCAGCGCACCCGGGATGTTGCCGCCATGATGAAGGACGGCACCCTTGACCCGGACAGCAATGTGCAGTTCGGCGAGGGCGGCGCAGGCGCGTTTTCCGATGGCAAGCTGACCACGGGCATCAAATCGCCCCATCAGCGGACGGTGCTGGAAACCTTCGTCCGCCATGGCGCGCCGGAGGACATCCTGTTTCTGCAAAAGCCCCATATCGGCACGGATAAGCTGAAGGGCGTTGTGGCATCCATCCGCCGGGAAATCATTTCTCTGGGCGGTCAGGTGCTGTTTGAAACCCGGCTCACCGGGCTGATTCTCCGGGGCCGGCATGTGGAGGGTGTCACCGTTCAGTACGGCGATCAGGTGCAGGAAATCCTCACCGATACGGTGCTGCTGGCCATCGGTCACAGCGCCCGTGACACCCTGCAAGGCCTGTTCCGGCAGGGCGTCACCATGGTGCAGAAGCCCTTTGCCATGGGTGTGCGCATCGAGCATCCGCAAGCGCTGATCAACCGCAGCCAGTATGGTCGCTTTGCGGATCACCCGGCGCTGCACGCGGCAGACTATAAGCTGAACATCCACACCCCTGATGGGCGCGGGGTGTACACCTTCTGCATGTGCCCGGGCGGTGAGGTCATCGCCGCGGCGTCCCAGCCCGGCGGTTTGGTGGTCAACGGCATGAGCTACCACGCCCGGGCCGGTCGCAACGCCAATGCCGCCCTGCTGGTGGGCGTATCTCCTGAGGATTTCGGGGACGATCACCCCCTGGCGGGCCTGGTGTGGCAGCGCAGCATTGAGCAGGCCGCATACCGCACCGGTGGCGGAGATTTCCGCGCCCCGGTGCAGCGGGTGGAGGACTTTCTCGCCAGCCGTGCCAGCACCCGTTTGGGAGATGTGCAGCCCACCTATCAGCCCGGGGTGACCCCGGCTGATCTGCGGGACTGCCTGCCGGATTTCATCATCCGCAATTTGCAGCTGGGCATTGCCCAGATGGATCGCCAGCTCCGCGGCTTTGCCCACCCGGATGCGGTGCTGACCGGCGTGGAAACCCGCTCATCCTCCCCTGTGCGCCTGCCCCGCACCGCTGCCTACCAGGCCGAGCACCTGGACGGCCTTTTCCCCGTGGGCGAAGGCGCGGGTTATGCGGGCGGCATTGTCAGTGCGGCGGTAGACGGCATTGCTGCCGCCTGGGCCGCGCTGGAAAGAAGCCAGGAAACCTGAATATTGACGATACAAGGAGGCATTCCCATGACGGTGAAAGAACGGTTTATCCAATATGTGCAAATCGAAACCACCTCGGACGAGCGCAGCACCACCTGTCCCTCCACCCCGGGCCAGCTGACCCTGGGACGGCTGCTGGTAGAGCAGCTGCAGGCCATGGGCGTCACCAATGCCCGTATGGACGATTTCGGCTATGTGTACGCCAGCATTCCCGCCAAGGGCGACCATCCGGCGAAGGTTGGCCTGATTGCCCACATGGACACCTCCGATGGCGTGGTTGGCCCGACCCGCCCCCAGATCATCCCCAACTATGACGGACATCCCATCACCCTGAAAAACGGCGTGGTCATTGACGGCTTCGATTTCCTGCCCGGCCTGAAGGGTCAGGAACTGATTGTCACCAGCGGTGACAGCGTGCTGGGTTCCGATGACAAGGCCGGTGTGGCGGAGATTATGGCGCTGGCCCAGCGGCTTATGACCCCAGATGCGCCGGAGCACTGCACCGTGTGCATTGCCTTCACCCCGGATGAGGAAATCGGTCGCGGGGCGGATCACTTCGATGTGCCCAGCTTTGGCGCGGACTACGGTTACACCGTGGACGGCGGCGCCGTGGGCGAACTGGAGTACGAAAACTTCAACGCCGCCAGCTGCCGGGTGACCATCCATGGCGTGAACATTCACCCCGGCTCCGCCAAGAACCAGATGAAGAACGCCGCCCTGATTGCCGTTGAGTGGGCCGCAATGCTCCCCGCCCACGAAACGCCTGCCCACACCGAAGGCTACGAGGGCTTCTACCACCTGTGCGAGATTGCAGGCAATGAGGAGCTGGCAACCCTGGACTACATTCTCCGGGATCACGATGCCGGTAAGCTGGAGGAGCGCAAAGCCACCTGCCAGCGCGTGACCGATTACCTGAACGCCAAGTACGGCGCGGGCACGGTGGAGGTTGACCTGCACAACAGCTACCGCAACATGAAGGAGAAGATTGCGCCCCATATGCACATCATCGAGAAGGCAGAGGCGGCCTACCGGGCCTGCGGCGTGGAGCCTGTCACCATGCCCATTCGCGGCGGCACCGATGGCGCCACCCTGTCCTTCATGGGTCTTCCCTGCCCCAACCTGGCTACCGGCGGCTACAACTGCCATGGGCGCAAGGAGCTGATTTCCGTGGAGGCCATGGAAACCATGGTGAACGTGCTGGAAACCATCGTCCGCAACGCCTGATGCGCCATGAAAACTTTCACCCTTGAAACATCCCGGCTTCTCCTCCGCCCCTTTTGCCAGGAGGATGCTGCCGACCTGCACGCCATTCTTGGTGATGAGGAAACCATGCGCTTTAGCGAGCCGCCCTATAACCTCGCCCAAACCGAGGCGTTCTTGACCTCCTTCTGCATCCGGCGACGCGGCGCCGTTGCCGCCGTGCATAGGGAAAGCGGCAAGCTCATCGGCTACATGCTGTTCAATAGCATCAGCGCCGATGTGTACGAAATGGGCTGGTTCTTCAACCGCCGCATCTGGGGCCAAGGCTATGCCTACGAGGCCTGCAAGGCCTTGATCCACCACGCCTTCACCCGCCTGAACGCCCACAAAATCATTGCCGAGACCATCGACCCGGTGAATTCCGTCCGCCTGATGAAAAAGCTGGGCATGCGTGAGGAAGGCATCCAGCGCCAGCAGCTGCGTGACAACGCCGGTCACTGGGCCGACCTGCACCTGTACGGCCTGCTGGCGGAGGACTGGCCATAAGCAAAGGAGCAGACACGCATAGTGCCTGCTCCTTTTGTCATACAATGTCAAAATCGAAATACCTGTCCGGGTGCGGCTCCTTCATAAGCCGGTAGTGCCACCATTCGCACTCATAGGGCGCGAAGCCTGCATAGGCCATGATGGCACACAGCACCCGGCGGTTCCGTTGCTGCTCCTCCGTCAGGCCCGGCGCGTTGTGGTGACTGCGCTCATCCATCAGGTCAAAGCCGCCGCCCATGTCCACCGGCACGCTGTTTTGCGTCAGCGTCAGGTCGATGGTGGAACCTCTGCTGTGGCCGGAGCGCCGGGCAATGTACCCCAGGTCAAACAGGCGGCTCTTGTCCTGCCTCGGGTAAAACTCCGCCCGGGTTAGGCCGTCCTCCGGCGCTTCACTCCAGCGGATGAAATCATCCACCGCCTTCTGAGGCCGGTATGCATCGTAAATCAGCATGCCGTAACCCATTGTCTGCGCCTGGCCAAAGGCCACGCCCAGGGCTTGCGCAGCCTGCTCCGTTGCCAGTGCGCGTTCCGCCATATACCCTGCCAGCGGGTGCCCTGTCAGGTTGTGGGCGGTGGCGTAGCGTATTTCCGTTTCAATGCCCGGCACGGCCCGGGCTAAATCAACAAAACCATGTTCCATGTGCATCCCTCCGGCAGGGATTATACCACCCTACCGCCAGTTGTTCAAGATGCGGTACAGTCCCTCGATGAACCCCGGTCTGGGCACATCGGTGGCTGCCAGGCAGTTCAGCCGTGCCACCACCCGATCTTCCAGCAGCACGTTCACCGTGCCCAGCACATCTCCCTCCGCAATGGGCGCCTGGGCGAATTCCGGCAGGTTCACCTCCAGCTTCAGGCTGCTCTGCTGGCCTGTGCGCAGCAGCATGCTCAGGCCGCTGCCCAGCATCAGTTCCACCGTTTCGGCGCTGCCGCCCTTGACGGGCAGGCTTTCCCCCAGCAGGTCGCCCTTGTTGGCAATCACCGTCCGCTGGTAGTTGGCAAAGCCGTACTCCAGCATGCTCCGGGCTTCGTTGAACCGGGTTTGGGAATTGGGCGTGCCCAGCACCACCGCCACCAGGCGCATGCCGTTTTTCTCCGCCGTGGCGGAAAGGCAATACTTCGCCGCATCGGTGGAGCCGGTCTTGAAGCCATCACACCCCGGGTAGAACCGCACCAGCCGGTTGGTGTTGGTCAGGTCGGTCACCCGGCCGCTGGGGTGAGTCAGGCTGCCAATCCACACGCTGGCGTACTGGTGATACATGGGGTGCCGCGCCACCTGGCAGGACAGGCGCATCACATCCCGGGCGGTGGTGTATTGTCCCTCCTGGGGATAGCCGGTTGCATTCACATAGCAGGTGCTGTCCATGCCCAGCTCCTCGGCCCGGGCGTTCATCCGCCGGACAAAGGCCTCCTCCGTGCCGCAGAGCTTCTCCGCCAGGGCCACGGCGCTGTCGTTGGCACTGGCCATGATGGTGGTGCGCAGCAGATCCTCCAGGGTGTAGGTGGCGCCGGCATCCAGCAGGGCCTGGCTGCCCTTTTGCCCGGCGGCATGGTCGCTGATGGTCACCTGGTCGTCAAGGGTACATTCGCCCCGCTGGATAGCTTCCAGCACCAGCAGCGCCGTCATCATTTTGGTGATGGAGGCCGCCTCCCGCCTTTCATCG
>CAYMOM010000038.1:0-15477 GCA_964391995.1 uncultured Faecalibacterium sp. | reverse complement strand
GCAAGAGCCTGGGCAGCCTGGCGGTGAACCGGGTGGAGGCCTTTGGCCCGGTGAACGGAAAGGCCTTCCAGCGCTATCTGTCCATGAACGGCATCAAGCGCAGCAACTGGTTCCTCAACCGTGGTGCCGAGCTGTATTACTTCTATATTCAGAAGGAAAACACCAAGCGGCTCATCATCTTTGAACCCAGCGAGGAAATGGTTTCCTACATCAAATTCTATCTGCCCCATGGAGCGATGCAGGAGTAACGCATGGAAGCATATCTTGATAACAGCGCCACCACCCGTCCCAGCGACGCGGTGGTGACTGCTATGTCTGCGGCGATGACGGAAGCATGGCACAACCCATCTGCCCTGTACCGCCCCGCCATGGAGGCGGAAAAGCTGGTGTCCGCCGCCCGAAAGGCCTGCCTGGATGCTGCCGGCGCCGCCGGACACAGGCTGATTTTCACCTCCGGCGGTACCGAGGCGGACAATCTGGCCATTTTCGGTCATCTCCGCCGGATGAAAAAGCCCGGCAAGGTGCTGCTGCTTTCCGTGGAACACCCTGCGGTGCTGGCCTGCCAGGAGGAAATACGCCATATGGGGCACCAGGCGGAGCTTTTGCCTGTAAAGTCCGATGGCGTGCTTGACCTGGAGCGCCTGGAAAGCCTTATGGATGAAACCGTGCACCTGATCTGCGTGATGCAGGTGAACAACGAATCCGGCGCGGTGCAGCCCGTAGAAGATGTGGTGCGCCTGCGCAATGCCCATTGCCCTCAGGCAGCCATCCATGTGGACGGGGTGCAGGGATTTCTGCGGGTGCCCATGAATTTCAGCCGCCTGGGCATACAGAGCTATGCCTTCAGCGGACACAAGATCCACGCCTGCAAGGGTGTGGGCGGGCTGATTGTTCACAAGGATCACCGGCTGTCGCCCATTGTGTACGGCGGCGGACAGGAGGATGGCTACCGCTCCGGCACGGAGAATGTGCCCGGCATTGCCGGCCTGGGGGAAGCCGTGCGCTCCTACCCGGCTGACGGCACCCGGCGGGTGATGGCCCTCAAACGCCGGCTGTGGCAGGCGCTGAAGGAAGCGATCCCGGAGGCTGTGCTCAACGGCCCGGACATGGAAAGCGCCGCCTGCGCGCCCCATATCCTGAATGTGAGCCTGCCCCCTGTCCGCAGCCAGACCATGCTGTTTGCCCTGGAGGGCGATGGGGTGTATGTATCCGCAGGTTCCGCCTGTTCCAGCCGGAAGCAGAAGGTTTCCGGCGTGCTGACAGCCATGGGCCTGTCCAACCAAATGGCGGATTGCGCCCTGCGCTTCAGCCTTTGCCCGGACAACACGGCGGAGGAGATTGACTATGCGGCGGCATGCGTGAAAAAGCATTACGACATGCTGCGCAAGTATGTAAGACGATAGGAGAGATAACCATGCGTGAACTGCTGCTGGTACGCTATGGCGAAATATTCTTGAAGGGCCTGAACCGCCCGTATTTCATCAGGGAGCTGGTGAAAAAGGTCAGGCATGCGGTGAAGGACCTGGGCGGCCAGGTGTGGGTGCACGACGGGCGCATTTTCGTTTCTGATTTCAGCGACCAGGAGGAGTGCATCCGCCGGGTGACGAAGGTTTTCGGCGTGCACAGCGTGTGCCCTGCGGTGGAAATGCCCAAGGAGGACTTTGAGGCCATCTGCTGCAAGGCCGTTGAGATGACCGCTGGCCTGCGCGGCACCTTCAAGGTCAGCGCCCGGCGCAGCGACAAGCGATACTTCATGGATTCACCCCAGATCAACGGGGAAATCGGCGGGCGCATCCTGCGCAGCAATCCCAACCTGACGGTGGACGTGAAGCACCCGGAGCATGTGCTGAATGTGGAAATTCGCGACCTGGCGTACCTGTATGTCCGGGTGGTGCCTGCCGTGGGCGGCATGCCTGTGGGCACCAATGGCCGGGCCACGCTGCTTTTGTCCGGCGGCATTGACAGCCCTGTAGCGGGGTGGATGATTGCCAAGCGGGGTGTGCAGATCAGCGCGGTGCACTTCCACTCCTATCCCTACACCAGCGACAGGGCGCTGGAAAAGGTGCTGGATCTGGCCCGCATTCTGTCCGAAAGCTGCTGCGGCATCCGGGTGCATGTGGTGCCCTTCACCAAAATTCAGATGGAGATTCATGAAAAGTGCCCGGAGGAGTACACCACGCTGATCATGCGGCGCTTCATGATGCGCATTGCGGAGCGGGTGGCCCGGCAGGAGCACGCCAGCGCACTGATTACCGGCGAGAGCATCGGCCAGGTGGCCAGCCAGACCATGGCGGCCCTGGGCACCACCGACAGCGTGGTGGACATGCCTGTTTTCCGCCCTGTGATTGGCTTTGACAAGGCGGAAATCATCGATATTGCCCAGAAAATCGGCACCATGGAAACATCCTCCCTGCCCTATGAGGACTGCTGTACCGTGTTCACCCCCAAGCACCCAGCCACCAACCCCAAGATGGAGAAGATTCTGGAAGGCGAGAGCAAGCTGGACGGGGATGCGCTGATTGAGGAAGCCATGGCGGGCATTGAGATTCACCACTGCTAAGGCAGCCGGGCCAGCACAGCCAATAGCCCCAGGCCCGGCAGGCCCAGTGTGCCTGCAGCCAGTACCGACAGGGGATTGACAGCCAGACGGGCCAGGGGAAGCGCGTTCCACACCAGCAGTGCACCCAGCCCCAGAACGGCGCAGCGCAGCGCTTTCCCCCGCAGGCGCCGGGGGTCAAACCCCAGGGAAAACACCAGCACCAGTGCGCCTGCTGCTGCCATCAGCAGGATCAGCCGCGGATAAACAGCTACCATACGCCTACCCCCTTTGGTAAAGGGTATGCAGCAGCCACGCAAGCATTGCAGGCCGCACTGAAACTTTGCAGCAAGCTTCCCTTTGCCGGGCATCTGAAACGAATCATTCATGAAAAGTCACCACCTGCATGTGACGGCCTGCGGCAGGTTTGCCGGGCCTCAGGGGGTGACTTCTCTTATATTTGCATACGTTTTTTTGGAGATGCGGTTACTGGCTGCAGCGCTGCTGCACCATCAGCGCTGCGTATTTCTGCAGCTCCTTGCGGGAACGGACGCCCAGCTTATCATAAATGTTGCGGTTATGATACTTGATGGTGTTGGGGTTAATGCCCAGAAGCTCCTGAATCTCCTTGCCGGTTTTGCCGTCCATGTACATTTCGAAAATCTGCTGCTCCCTGGGCGTCAGGCTGGAAAGGCCGCTGCAGAAGGCAGCGTAGGCTTCCTGGTCAATCTCCTGCATGCCGGCAGCATGAAGGCTGGAAAGGGCGCTTTCGGCCCGGTCGCGCTCCCGCAGGGCATCGGCGTTTTCCGTTTGCAGGCGGGTGATCTCCTCTTCGTGCTGGCGATCCTTGGCGGCAAGAAAGGCGAAAAGGTCGTCAATCTCCGGGATGTTGGAGGGCAGGCGCTGGGCTTCGTCTGCCTTCAGGCTGGAAAGCCCCTGAAGAATGGGGGTAACGTATCGGTGACTCAGGTACATGCACACGGCAAGGCACAGGGCCACCAGCAATAGCAGCAGCACTGCGGCACTCAGCTGCCCCTGGCGGACGATATGCTGGTAATAGCTCATGGGCAGCATGGCGGCAAGGGTGTGCTGGCTTTCGCCAATGGTGATGTCCTTTGCCAGGCCGATGAAGCGCCCGGACTGGCAGGTGAACTGCAAAAGCCGGCCATGCTCCCTGATGGCAAAGGTCTCCTGCATGGGGGCTGATGCGGCTGACCGATGGCCGGAAAGCTGCGCCATCCAGCCGTTCTCTGTTTCCGTCAGCAGGGCGCAGATCAGCCGATCCTCCATGCCGTCCTCCGCCGGGTAGGCCAGCTGAAAGTACAGGTCACTCAGCTCAAAGCCGCATACGCCAATGGCCTGACCGTCCAACACAACCGGCAGGCACAGCAGCCGCACGCGCTCCCAGGAATCCGGCAGGGAAAAAACCCGGGTCAGGAGGTAATCTCCGTGTCCGTCCATCAGGGAAACCGCCTGGGGGAAGGTATCCGCCAAGGTTTCCAGCTGCCAGGTGCTGTAAAGGTTAATGCCGTTTTCCCGGGCAACGGCGTAGCTGCCCCGGAACAGGCAGGCCTTGTTGTGGATGGTGCTTTCGGCATATAGGTTGGCATATTTCAGGTACAGGCCATTGTAGCTCTTTTGGGGCAGGGCATCATTGACGGTGGTGTTCAGCAGGAAAAAGGCGCCGCTGCAGGGTGCCAGCTGCATGTGGGTGTACACCTGGGCATAGGCGTTTTGCTGGATCTCGGTCAATACGGCCTCGTTGTTGCGAAGGTCATCAAAGGACAGGCGATGCGCGTGCAGGGCATCGCCAACTGTGGCAGAAACCTCCTCCGCCAGGGAAAGCCCCCATGCGGCGGCGTCCTCGGTATCGTGGAGGAACAGGGCCGATGTGGTGTCCAGCTGGCGCACAAGGGTGGCCTCCAGCTGGCTGTCCATGGGGCTGACCAGCCCCAGCAGGTTCAGCACCAGAAAGCACAGCAGCGCCACACCGCAGCAAAGCACAATGAGGTAAACCGCCAGCCGCCTTTGCATGGATGGATTCTGATCCCGGGCCAGCCGGAGATATTTCAGCATGCTTTCAGGATGAAACTGCATGGCGTTCCCCTTCCTTTTCATCCTTACTGCATCAGGCTGCGTAGCTGGGCCAGGGCGCTGGCCTCCAGCTCGTTCATCAGGGCTTGCGGGTCCTCGCCGGCCTGGCTGCGGCGGAGATAATCCTCATGGGCATTGCCCAGCACGGCCTTCATGTTTTTCTCAAAGGCGGATTGCACATCCCCGGCACCTTCGTAGCGGGGCAGCGCACAGAAGGCATAGGAGCCGTTCATGTTTCCCACGGCGGTATAAAGCATGCGGTACTTTTCGTTTTCAACGGTGCTGACATCAGCCAGCAGGGTATCCATGCCGGCGCTGGTCACAGGCAGGTAGCCGGTCTGGGTGGCGAATTCGCTGTTCTGGGCGCCCAGGGTGATCCACCGGGCAAACACTGCGGCGGCCTGGTTGCGGCGCTCTTCCTGGCTGCGGATGGCAAACAGACCTGTGCCCCGCTGCATGGCGGCGGGGGAGGCACCGGCAAAGCTGGGGTAGGGCAGGATGGCGGTTTCGATATCCTCGGTGGTATTGTCGGGGTAGGTCACATAGTCCCGCAGGTACAGGATACCGGCGGTGGAGCCGATGTTGCTGAGCACCTCGGCGGTCTTCCACCTGTCGGAGGCATAGCCGTCCTGCACGCACAGGCCGCCGTAAATGCCTGCCCGGGCCATGGGCTGCCACACCCGCTGGAAGGCCTGGCTGTCAAAATCCATATGACCATCCTTGATGAAGGCATCCCCCAGGGAGGCCACATTCACCAGGAAATAATGATAGAAGTCGTTGATCTGGAACAGGGTCTGCCCGCCTGACCAGTCGTAATAGGCATTGCACAGGGCGAAGAGTTTATCAAAGTCCTGCATATCATGGATGGAGGCGCCGTTTTCACCGGCGAAACGGTCGAACAGGGTTTTGTTGACGAAGCAAAGCTCGGTGGATTTGGCGATGGGCAGCATCAGCAGCTGCTGACCAAAAACGCCCTCGTTCAGGAAATCCTGCACATAGCGGGTACGCTCTTCTTCATTTATATAGGCGCTCCAGTCCAGCAGGCGATCGGTGCCGATTTTCTCCGCAATGCGGGGATAGGCCGTAAACAGGTCCGGCAGCGCCACGGCGCCCGGTTCCCCCTTGGCGGAGGCAATCAGTGCCGCATCAATGTCGGTGGAGTTGGAAACCGACACCACCGAAACGCTGACGCCCTTCTCCTTCCCCTCGGTGCGGTTGAACCGGTCAATCAGCTGGTTCAGGGGAGATTCCGTCTGGCTGCCGTAGACATGCCACATGGTCAGCGTAACAGGGTTGGCGGCGCTGAGCTGATCCTGGCCGGCGGAGCAGGCGGACAGCAGCGCAAAAAGCATGACCAGCAGGGCGGACAGCGCAAGGTTTCTTTTCATGGGAAAGACCTCCTCGAAAGCACGGATTTCCTCTCTTTGGCTGATTTGCACCAAAGAAGATGGTTTTTCCCACCCTTTTTTTCAATATGGGTGGTGACAAAAGCAAAAAAATCCGTATAATGGATACTGTGACCAGGTATTTTTATGCTGAGCACCATCAGCCGGGGTGCAGGTTCTGTGTGCCAGGTTTGTATCCATGATATTATAGAATTCATCGCTGGATTAGTCAAGGCTTCCAGCGGTAAAAACTGCTATACCTATTTGGTGAACATTCAGGCGGCCCGCGGCTGCCTTGGAGATATATCCTATTTGCCGCTTTGGCGGTCAAGACAGCCCTGCGCTGCCCAACAAAAAGGAGGAAACCGACCATGAAGAAGCTTTCGGCAATGCTGCTTGCCCTCTGCCTGCTGCTGACAGGCTGCCTGGCCCTGGCCGAGGCGGGCGATGCACTGTGGCTCTACGATGAATACACCAACGGCATCTATGTCGAAGGTGCGCTGCAGGGCGATGTGATCATCCCCGACCGGGTGAACGAGTATGCTGCCTACGCGCTGAGCGCCAACGCCCTTTGCGACCAGAACGATGTTACATCCGTGACCCTGCCGGAGGGCATGCTTGTGCTGCAGGAAACTGCTGTAGCCAACATGAACGGCCTGCAGACCGTGACGCTGAACGAGGGCCTGGAGGTTATCGACAGCGGCAACTTCAACCGCTGCCCGGCGCTGACCAGCGTGACCGTTCCCGCCAGCGTGAAGATGGTTGTTTCCTCCTTCCAGATGTGTGACAGCCTGCGGGAGATTCGCTTTACCGGCGTGTGCCCTGTTTTTGCAGAAACGGACTTCACCTTCTGGTGGATGCCGGACGATTATGTGATTTATGTGCCGGACGACCAGTATGACGCCTACGCCGCTGCCCTGGCGGGCGCCAACGGTGCGGCGGAGCACCTGCAGCCCAGCGGCCAGAACGCCGTTGGCTGCGACACCAAGGCTGCGGACGACTGGTTTGTTTTCGATGCATCCACCGGCGCTGTTACCGGCTATACCCAGTATCATCCCTTTGTGGAAATTCCCCAGAGCATTGGCGGCGTGGCAGTGAAGTCCATTGCCGATGGCGCCATGTGCCGGGATAAGAACATCTACGGCCTTGTCCTGCCCGAAGGCCTGGAGCTGGTGGGCAAGAACGCCTTTGAATCTGCAGAGAACCTGTGCTATATCAAGCTGCCCTCCACCCTGAAAACCATTGATGACGATGCCTTCAACTGTGTGCCCGGCACCAGCATCGACTGGAGCGAAGGCCTGGAAACCATTGGCGTCCGGGCGTTCAAGGACATCATGGCTACCTCCCTGACGCTGCCGGCCTCCGTCAAGACCGTTGGCGAAAGCGCCTTTGAAAGCACCTGGATTCAGGAGCTGTACCTGGGCGCCTGCGTGGAGAGCATCGGCCCCCGCGCCTTTGCGGATTGCCAGATTACCTACATGGCCTTTGACCTTTATGCGCCCATCGACATGGCGGCGGATGCCTTCACCGGCAATGGCGCCTTGGCTGACCTGGATTTGCCCTGGGACAGTTCCTTTGAAAACCATGCGGCCTATGTTGAAATGCTCCGGGAGCAGTGCCCAACCTGCACCGTGTGGATTAACAACCCCTCCTCTGCCAATGTGGCAGAAGAGCCCGTGAACGACCCGGACATCACCACGTTTGAAAACGGCGTGCTGACCGTGTACAAGGGCGATCAGCCCAACCTGACCACCTGGACGGCTTATAACGACATTCAGGTAACGGCCCTGGGCGATGGGGTGTTCAAGGGAAGCCAGACCATCCGCTCCTTCTACCCCCATCACTGCATGTGGTTCACCACCATTGGCAACGAAGCCTTTGCCGATAGCTCCGTGGAATATGTGGAGCTGTTTGGCTCCATCACCACCATTGGCAATGGCGCCTTCCGCAACTGCAAGAACATTACGGAGCTGACCTTGCCCGCTTCCCTGACCAGCATCGGCGCCGATGCCCTGGCCGGCTGCGACAGCCTGCAGACCCTGACCGTCCTGTGCGACCCGGCTGTCCTGCCCGATGGGCTGCTGGACGAGTGCTTTGCCCACACCGAAATCTATGCCGCGCCCGATGCCACCGATGAGCAGGTGCGCGTGCTGAGCGAAAAGGCTCATCGCCCCTGGTATGCACCTGTGTCCCGGGCTGGCCAGCCGGCCAACGACCTGACCCAGATGCCCTATGCCATGTTTGTGATTGACGATTTCTGGTACGATACCGAGTATGCGCGCCTGGATCGCTATCACGGCAGCGAGCTGAACCTGTACCTGCCCCGGGAGGCAGAGGGCGTGACCCTGAACACCATCGGCGGTGACATGATGGGCCGTGCCCGCGGCGGCGACAACTATGACATGGAACTGCCCGTGCGCTCCGTGGTCATCCCCGAAAACTACACCAATATTGCCTTCGGCGCCTTTGCCGACTGCACAACCCTGGAAACCGTTATCTGCTATGCGCCCCTGGAAACGGTGTACAACGGCATGTTTGATGGCTGCACCAGCCTGCGTCAGGTGGTGTTCGTCAACGGTGTGCGCGCTGTGGAAGGCAACGCCTTCAACGGCTGCACCAGCCTGGAAACCGTGTATGTAGGCCCCTATGCACAGACCATCGATGAAAACTCCGGCTTCAGCGGCTATATCACCGATCCGGCGCTGATCCCTGATGTGGAATCCCTGCTGAACGGCGTGAAGAGCGAGCCCATGGCCGTGGAACCCGAAATCACCGCTGCACCTGCCGCCGATGTTGGTCAGGAAGGCGCTGCCTTTGTGGGAATCTGGCAGGCCACTGCCATGGAAATGGAAGGCGAAGTCTTCTCTGTGGCTGACCTGGGCGCCGAAATGTCCCTCACCCTGAATGCAGACGGCACTGCCGAGAGCTTTGACGGCGAAACCACCTCCACCGATACCTGGCGCGTGGAAAACGGCGCGGTGGTCATGACCGATATGGTTCTGACCCTGGATGCTGAAGGCCAGCTGGTGGCGGAGATGGACGGCGTGAAGCTGATCTTTGCCAAGAGCGGCGAGGCCGCTGCGCCTGCTGCGCCCACCGGCGATGCCAGCGCCTACCTGGGCACCTGGCATGCCGATACCCTGGAGATGGAGGGTGAGGTCTACCCCGTGGCTGCCATGGGGCTGGAAATGTACTTCACCCTGAATGCTGACGGCACGGCGGAATCCTTTGATGGCGAAACCACCGAAAGCGGCAGCTGGGTTATGGAAAACGGCGTGGTGCTGATTGATGGCGTGGCTGTTGAACTGACCGGGGATGGCCGCCTGCTGATGGCGGATACGGATTCCAAGCTGTATTTCGTCAAGGGTGATGCCGCCGCTGCACCTGCCGAGCCTGCTGCGCCCGTGGAGCCTGCTCCTGCTGCACCCAGCGGCGATGCCAGCGCCTATCTGGGTGCCTGGCGTGCTGACATCCTGGAGATGGAAGGCGAGGCCTATCCCGTGGCGGAAATGGGCCTGACGATGACCTTCAACCTGAATGCCGACGGCACTGCCGAAAGCTATGACGGCGAAACCTCCGAAACCGGCACCTGGACGCTGGAAGGCAGCACGGTGCTGCTGGACGGTATGCCCATGACCATGGACGATCAGGGCCGGCTGGTAATGGAAGAAGAGGACATGAAGCTGATCTTCGTCAGGGACGATGGCACTGCTGCGCCTGCTGCCCCTGTGGAGCCTGCTGCACCTGCCGAGCCGGAAGCAAGCACTTCTTCCGCTATTGACCTGAGCAGCCGGATGGACATCCGCTATGTGTGCGTGAACGCAGAAGCCAGCGGTATCACCATGGATGCCTCCATGCTGGGCGGTGAGTATTCCCTGACCCTCCATGCGGACGGCACGGCTGATTTCGTCATGGTGGGCACCCCTGTTCCCGGCCTGAAGTGGACGCAGAACGGCGACACCATTACCGTTGACTACTACGGCACCCTGATGGATGTGTACCTGACGGATGCGGGCCTTGACATGAACTACTTCGATGCCATGCTGCTGCATCTTGTGCCGGCAGAATGATAACAGGCCAGGAGGAATGTGCACATGCGTACCAATAGCTATAGCTGCCCGTGCTGCGGCGCACCGCTGACCTTCGATGGCGCCAGCAGCAAGCTGGCCTGCGCATCCTGCGGCGGGAGCTTTGACCCCGAGGCCCTGGAGGCCATGAACCCTGCAGAGGAGCAGAGCAGCATTGAATTCACCCTGCCGCAGGCCTCCTTCACCACGGAGGAAGCAGGCCGGATGCAAGGCTTCAACTGCAAGAACTGCGGCGCGGAGCTGATGACCGATGGCACTTCCACTGCCACGGAATGCCCTTATTGCGGCAGCCCGGCCATTCTGCCGGAGCGCATTGAGGGCGGCGTGAGGCCGGAAATGGTGATTCCTTTTGTGGTCACCAAGGAGCAGGCCCAGCGCCAGTTTGAGGACTACTTCAAGGGCAAGCGCCTGCTGCCCAATGTGTTTGCCAAGGGCGGCAACCAGATTGCCGAGATCCGCAAGCTGTATGTGCCCTATTGGCTGTTCGACTGCCAGGCCCATGCCAACATCGTCTACGATGCGGAGAAGAAGCATGTGGAGCGCCAGGGGGATTGGGAGATTACCCGCACGGAGCATTTCATCGTGCGCCGGGGCGGTTCCATGGCCTTTGAGAACATCCCCGTGGATGGCAGCGCCAAAATGGACAACAAGATCACCGAATCCCTGGAACCCTTTGACCTGAGCACCGCGGTGCCCTTTCAGCCGGCTGTGCTGGCCGGCTCCATGGCGGATCATGCGGATGTGGACAGCGCCGAGTGCGAAGGCCGCGCCGCCCAGCGGGTGGAAAGCAGCATCGCCCAGGCCATGCGCAACTCAGTCAGCGGCTATACCACCGTTTCCGAGCGCAGCCGGAGCATCCAGTCCGAAGGCGGCAAGGTGACACCGGTGCTGATGCCCGTGTGGCTGATCACCACCGTAAAGGAAGGCAAAACCTACACCTTTGCCATCAACGGACAGACGGGCAAGCTGTGCTGCGATGTGCCTGCGGACAAGGCGAAATCCTTCGCGTGGGGCGGCGGCGTGTTTGCCGGCGTGCTGGGCATTGCGGCGCTGGTGATGGCGCTGACGGACTGCTTGGCCAGCGGCACGCTGCTCCTGGCTGCCATTGCCGCGCTGATCGTTGCCCTGATTGTGCTGGGCGTGCTCCGCGGCCAGCTGAAGCAGGCCAAAACCCAAAACGCTGCGGAAAACTATGTCCGCAAGGATTCCCTGCGGCTGGATGTCCGCTTTGACCACTTCCTGTACGCCAATACCCAGCGGCGCAAAATTGAAACCCAGAAGCCCGAGGGCGCGGCCCAGGGCTGATCGACTGAGGATAACACAAAACCCAAAGGGCCTGCTTCCCACACTGCGGGAGGCAGGCCCTTTTAAGTCAGCATAACCTTTGGGTGAAGGCCTCGCCCCGGTGCACTGGCTGCGGGGGAAAGGCATCGCGGAGCACCGCCAGGTATCAGATGCCGTAGAAATCATCAGGATGGATTGAAAATACAAACGATGCAGCCGGGAAAATGACGGCATTCCGAAACAACACAAAACGCCTGGGGAAGCATCAGCGTCCGCACTGACGACAAAAAAACCAGCCGGGAAATTCCGGCTGGCACAAGGGTGGTGGAGATGAGGGGAGTCGAACCCCTGTCCGAAAGCTCTTGGGCGGGACTTTCTTCGAGCGCAGTTTGTGATTTGGAATTCCCTCAGCCGGCCGCCCACAAACAGGCTGACGGCGTTGGTAGCTTCATGTTACGGACGTGCGGCAAAGCTTAGGCACGCTCGTTCCCTGCGTGAATGACGCTGGTGACCGGGCACGCAGGCAGCCCGGGCCAACGTCGCGGCATTAAGCCGCGAAAGCGAAATCGCTATTGTCAGTTACTTTTTTTCCCGGTTTTATCGTGGTCTGGGTCCACGGCTCGCTTATCCCGCTCTCGACACCCCCGTCGAAACCGGATCATCCCCATGATGAAACTGACTTTCGCTTTCTTACTTTTGCTGTTCCCGCAGGGCCCGGCGGATCTCCCGATCCGTGTCCCGCTTGGCGGCGGCGTCGCGCTTGTCGTGGAGCTGCTTGCCCTTGCACAGGCCCAGCTGCACCTTCATGCGTCCGTCCTTCAGGTAGATTTCCAGGGGCACCAGGGTGTATCCCTGGCGGGCCACCAGGCTGTCTAGCTTGCGGATCTCCGCCTTGTGCAGCAGCAGCTTTTTGGGGCGCATAGGGTCGCGGTTGAAGATGTTGCCTTGCTCGTAGGGACTGATGTGCATGCCTTCCACCCACACCTCGCCCTTGCGGATCACTGCCCAGCTCTCCTTCAGGTTCACCCGGCCCTGGCGCACGCTTTTGACCTCCGTGCCGAAAAGGGCCACACCGCACTCGTAGCGCTCCTCCACAAAGTAATCGTGAAAGGCCTTGCGGTTCTGCGCCACCGGTTTGATTCCCTTCTGATGGGCCACCGCCTTCGCCTCCCTTAACGATTGTACTTCGTGTGGTTTCTTAGTATACCACAGGTTTTCCCGCTTTGCAATCATGAATTTTTCTGCTATAATGGACGAATCAAGGGAGGTTTTGCCGATGAACGATCTTCACGAAATGGCCGGCAGGAGCCGCCAGGCGGCGTGGGTGCTTTCCGGCTCCGCGCTGGAGGCGCGCAACCAGGCCCTGCGGATGATGGCAGAGGTTCTGAAAAGCCGGCAGGCGGAGATTTTTGCCGCCAATGAAAGCGACATGCAGCGCGCCGTGACAGAGGAACTTTCTGCACCGCTGCTGGGCAGGCTGAAGTTTGGCAAGGAAAAGCTGCAGGCCGTGGTGGATGGCCTGCTGGCCCTGGCGCAGCTGCCTGACCCCATTGGTCAAACCACCCTGAGCCGGGAGCTGACCGAAGGCCTGAAGCTGTACCGGGTCACCTGTCCCATTGGGGTCATCGGCGTGATTTTCGAAAGCCGGCCCGATGCCCTGGTGCAGATTGCCTCCCTGGCCCTGAAAAGCGGCAATGCTGTGCTGCTCAAGGGCGGGCGGGAGGCCATGCAGACCAACGCGGCCCTGTGCGATTGCCTGCGCCGGGCCGCCGGGAAGGCCGGCCTGCCGGAGGATTTCGCCCAGCTGCTGGAAAGCCGTGAGGATGTTGCCGCCATGCTGAAGGAGGATGAGCTGATTGATCTGATCATCCCCCGGGGCAGCAATGCCTTTGTACGCTACATTATGGATAACAGCCGCATTCCTGTGCTGGGCCATGCGGATGGCGTGTGCCATGTGTATGTGGACCGGGCAGCGGATGTGGACATGGCGGTGAAGATCGCCGTGGACAGCAAGGCGCAGAACGTGGCAGTATGCAACGCCTGCGAAACCCTGCTGGTGCACCGGGACATAGCGGCGGATTTCCTTCCCAGGCTTTTGCCAGCCATGCAGGATAAGCATGTGCGCCTGCTGGGGGATGAGTGCACCCGGCAGTATATTCCGGTGGAGCCTGCCAGCGAAGATGACTGGCACACAGAGTACCTTGACCTGGTGCTGTCCATCCGGGTGGTGGATTCCCTGCAGGATGCGGTGCGGCACATCAACCACTACGGCAGCCACCATACAGACTGCATTGTGACCGGGGATGATGCCGCCGCCAGCGAATTTTTGACCAGCGTGGATTCCGCCGGGGTATACCGCAATGTGTCCACCCGCTTTGCCGATGGCTTTGTGTACGGCTTCGGCGCGGAGGTGGGCATTGCCACCGGCAAGATACACGCCCGCGGCCCCATGGGGCTGGAGGGCCTGACCACCTATAAATACAAGCTGCTGGGTTCCGGTCAGCTGATGGCTGAAATGAAGGACGGCACCCGGCACTACACCCATCGACTGCTAAGTGAGGATTGTCCCCTGTGATGACCAGATGCGCTTTCTTCGATTTTGACAATACCCTGGCCCGGGGCGACTCGGTGCTGCCGTTCCTGCTGTATGCTGTGCGCCGGGGAAAGGCGCCTAAGACGCAGCTGCTGAGGGCGGCGTGGGGTTATTTGCTCCAGTTGGGCAGGCCGGGGAAGGGGAGCCGGGCCAAGGAGCACACCTTCTCCTTCATCAGGGGGAAAAGGCCGGAGGAACTGGACGACCTGGCCCGGGACTTCTTCCGAGAGGTGATGACAACCCGCCTGTTTGAGGACGCCATTGCCGAGCTGTGGCAGCTGAAAAGCTCCGGCCATACGGTGGTGGTGGTGTCTGCCTCCGCTGATTTGTACATGCACCTTCTGCCGGAGCTTCTGCCGGTGGATGCGGTGCTTTCCACCCGCTGCGCGGTGAAGGATGGCCTGTACACCGGCAGGGTGGAATGCAACTGCAAGGGGGATGAAAAGCCTCGCCGCATTGCCCAATGGCTGCAGGAAAATGGCCTGGAGCTGGACGGGGAAGGCTCCTGCGCCTATGGGGATTCCCTGTCCGATGCACCCATGCTCCGCCTGACAGGCCACCCGGTGCTGGTGAATCCGGGCAAAAAGATGGCGGCGGCCTTCCCTGGGGCAAGGACAGTACACTGGAGGTGACGGGATGCTGATTGTTCGCCGGATGACCAGCGAGCTGCTGGCCTGCCTGCGGCCCATTGACGGTGCCTCCCTGGTGGGGGAGGACGTGATGCTGCGCGTTGGCCGCAGCGGGTTTGACCTGGGGTATGTGCCGCTGCCCCGGGCGGAGTGGCGCAGCTTTCCCATGGACAGCCGGGTGAAGCCGGAGAATCTCCTGACAGACGAGAACAGCGCCATGTTCCTGGCCTTTGAGGATGAAAGCCTTGTGGGCCAGGCGGCGGTATCCGCCAGGCACAGCACCGGCTGGACGGAGATCCTTGACCTGCGGGTGGATCCTGCCAGCCGCCGCAAGGGTGTGGCCCGGACGCTGCTGGACGCTATGGAGAGCTTTTCCCAAAAGGCAGGCATGCAGGGCCTGCGCATG
Source organism: uncultured Faecalibacterium sp. (assembly GCA_964391995.1). Taxonomy (GTDB): domain Bacteria; phylum Bacillota; class Clostridia; order Christensenellales; family Aristaeellaceae; genus UBA11524. Next base: position 462 of record CAYMOM010000038.1, on the reverse strand, counting down.
GCCTTGACGGACGATAACACCGTGGCCTGCCAGTTTTGCCAGCACTGCGGCTTTGCCCTTCAGGGGATTGACCGCATGGCCTTGGCCTACACCCCCGCCCAGCGGGAGAAACCTTTGGCCCGCCGGGCCTGCCAGCTGTTTTTCTATCAATTACATCAGAAAGGTTGATTCCGCCATGATGCGTTTGCAAAAATACCTGGCCCTGAGCGGTGTGGCCTCCCGCCGGGCCTCTGAAAAAATGATTGCCGATGGCCGTGTGATGGTCAATGGCCTTGTGGTAACGGAAATGGGCGTGCAGGTGGACGAAACTGCCGACCGGATTGCCGTGGACGGCGCGCCCGTCCACCTGGAGGAGGAGAAGCACTACCTGGCCTATTACAAGCCTGTAGGCGAGGTGACCACCGCCTCCGACCCGGAAGGCCGGGCCACGGTGATGGACAAGTTTCGGGATTATCCCGTGCG
>CAYMOM010000037.1:0-15820 GCA_964391995.1 uncultured Faecalibacterium sp. | reverse complement strand
ATGAACCCTGCGCTGACGGCCCGGGCCATTCTGTTCATCAGCTGGTCCAGCCTGATGAGCGCCTATCCCCAGACCCGTTTCGCAGTGGATGCAACCTCCTCTGCCACACCCCTGGCTGCGCTGGCTACCGGAAGCGTAGAGGGCGTCAGCCTGTGGAATCTGCTGATTGGCAACTGCGGCGGCGTGCTGGGCGAAACCTGCAAGCTGGCTATCCTGGCAGGCGGCATTTACCTGCTGGTGCGCCGCATCATCGACTGGCGAATCCCTGCGGCCTTCATCGGCACGGTGTTCCTGTGCTATCTGGTCAAGGACGGCTTTGCTGTGGCGCTGTATCAGCTGTTTGCCGGCGGCCTGCTGCTGGGCGCTTTCTTCATGGCAACGGACTATGCCACCAGCCCGGTGACCAACGTGGGCAAGATCATCAATGGCATTGGCTGCGGCATTCTGCTGTTTGTGATCCGCGCCTTCGCGTCCTATCCGGAAGGGTGCAGCTTTGCCATTCTGTTCATGAACGTGGTGACCCCCATGATCGACAAGTTCACCACGCCCAGGCCCTTTGGGGAGGTGAAGAAGCATGGCTAATGAAAAGAAAGGCTTCTTTCAGGTTTTCCTGAACGGCCTGATCTGGGAAAACCCGACCTTTACGCTGATGCTGGGCATGTGCCCCACGCTGGCTATTACCACCGCTGCCTCCAACGGCATTGGCATGGGTCTGGCTACCACCTTTGTGCTGGTCTGCTCCAACCTGTTCATTTCCCTTTTGCGCAACATCATCCCGGAAAAGGTGCGCATCCCTGCGTTCATCGTGGTGATTGCCTCCTTCGTGACCATTCTTGAAATGCTGCTGAAGGCGTATATTCCTTCCCTGAGCGAATCACTGGGCATGTATATCCCGCTGATTGTGGTCAACTGCATCATCTTCGCCCGGGCGGAGGCCTTTGCCTTCAAGAATGGGCCGGTGGTTTCCATCGCTGATGGACTGGGCATGGGCCTGGGCTTCACCTGCGCCATCACCATTCTCAGCTGCATCCGCGAGGTGCTGGGCAACGGCACCATCTTCGGCGCGCAGGTCATGCCTGCCAGCTATCAGCCCATGGGCATTATGCTGAAGGTGCCCGGCGGCTTTGTGACCCTGGGCCTTTTGCTGGCCCTGGTGAATGCCATCAAGAGCATGGCAGCCAGGCGGGCTGCCGCACGGAAGGAGGAAGCCGCATGAACAGCTATTTGACCATCCTTGTGGGCGGCCTTCTGGTGAACAACTTCGTGATGAACAAGTTTCTGGGCATCTGCCCCTTTCTGGGCGTGACCAAGAAGTTCGACACGGCGCTGGGCATGGGCATGGCTGTGACCTTCGTGATGACCCTGGCCTCCTTTGTCACCTGGATTGTGGAGTATTACCTGCTGATTCCCTTTGACCTGCAGTACATGAAGACCATCGCCTTCATACTGGTGATCGCCGTGCTGGTGCAGGTGGTGGAAATGGCCCTGAAGAAGGTGTCGCCTTCCCTGTACCAGGCGCTTGGCGTCTACCTGCCCCTGATTACCACCAACTGCGCTGTGTTGGGCGTTGCTATCCTGAACTCCGACCAGGGCTACAACCTGGTGGAGAGCACCCTGAACGGCTGCTGCGCGGCACTGGGCTTCACCCTGTCCATGCTGCTGTTCTCCTGCATCCGCGAGCGGCTGAGCCTTTCCAAAATGCCCAAGTGGATGGATGGCTTTCCCGGTGCGCTGATCACAGCTGGCCTGATGGCCGTGGCCTTCTCGGGCTTCGGCGGACTGATCAAGTAAAAGGGGAGGGAACAACATGGAAATTCTGGTTGCTGCCCTTGTGCTTGGCGGAATGGGCCTTTTGTTCGGCGGCGTGCTGACGCTGACCTCCAAGATTTTCGCCGTGCCCAGCAATCCCACCAGGGACGCCGTGCGGGAACTGCTGCCCGGCGCCAACTGCGGCGGCTGCGGCTATCCCGGCTGCGATGGCTGCGCGGATGCCATCGCCTCAGGCAAGGCTCCGGCGAATGCATGCCCTGTGTGCAGCGCGGAAACGGCTGCTGCCATTGCCGGCGTCATGGGCGTGGAGCCCGCGGATCCCTCTGCCCGGCTGGTGGCAAAGGTCATCTGCCAGGGCGATCTGGAGCGCTGCAAGACCAAGTTCAACTATACCGGCATACAGGATTGCGTGGCGGCCTCGCTGGTCAGCGACGGCAACCGGGCCTGCCGCTATGCCTGCCTGGGCCTGGGCACCTGCGTGAAGGCCTGCCCCTTTGACGCCATCCACATTGACGAGTATAAGAAAATCGCCGTGGTGGATGAGGACAAGTGCAAATCCTGCGGCAAGTGCGTGGCTGCCTGCCCCAAGGGCGTGCTGGACCTGCAGCCTGTTACCCGCCCGGTGCGGCTCATGTGCCGTGCGGCGGAGGAAGGGTATCTTGTCAGCGACAACTGCCGGGTGGGGTGCATTGGCTGCGAGCGCTGCGCTGTGGCCTGCAAGTTTGGCGCCATCACCATGAAGAACCATCTGCCGCTGATTGACAACGATAAGTGCGTTGGCTGCATGATGTGCGCCGAGGTGTGTCCCACCAGCGCCATCTGGGCCGACTGGGACGACCGGAAGATTGCGGAAATCGACCCGGACACCTGCATTGGCTGCGGCCTGTGCAAGCGCCAGTGCCAGTTTGAAGCCGTGACCGGCGAAATGCGCAAGCCCCATGAGATTACCGCCGCCTGCACCGGCTGCGGTGCTTGCGCCGCCAAGTGCCCCAAGAAGTGCATCACCATGAAGGTGCGGGAGCACACCCGGGACAGGAACGCCAAGGTTGGCACAACCCCCGAACCGGTGATGGCTGTGAAGCCCGAAAGGCCTGCCCGCACCCCCGAAATGGAAGAAAAAATTCGTGCTGCGCTGGCTGCCAAGGCTGCCCGGGAGAATAATCAATCCGGCGATGCTATGAAGAACACGGAGACCCCCGTGCAGACGGCGGAAGCGGAAAAGACGGAATAATCCCCATGGAGTGTGCGGTGAAATCTGCACACTCCGTCTTTTTGCTGTCCGTGTAAATACTATCATGAGGAAAAATTCGCGAAAAGCGCCGCCAAAGCTGGATAATGACTTGCAAAATGGTAAAAATAATGGTATCATTTTAACGATATATGAAGGATCAGTCTGGCAGGCGGGAATGAACGCCTTGTCAGGCTATGTCCATGCGCGGGGAAACCTGCGCATTAAACCAACGAGGAGGAGTAATTCCAATGGAGAAGAAGTATGTGTACCTCTTCAAGGAAGGCGACGCCGGCATGCGCGAGCTGCTGGGCGGCAAGGGTGCTAACCTGGCTGAGATGACCCGTCTGGGCATGCCTGTGCCCCAGGGCTTCACCGTTACCACCGAAGCCTGCACCCGCTACTATGCCGATGGCAAGAAGATCAGCGAGGACATCACCAAGCAGATCTTCGACGCTCTGGCTGCTACCGAGGAAATCGCCGGCAAGAAGTTTGGCGATGAGGAGAATCCCTTCCTGGTGTCCGTGCGCTCCGGCGCCCGCGCTTCCATGCCCGGCATGATGGACACCATCCTGAACCTGGGCCTGACCGATGTGTCCGTCCAGGGCCTGGCCAAGAAGACCAACAACGAGCATTTTGCCTATGACGCTTATCGCCGTTTCATCGCCATGTTCTCCGACGTGGTTATGGAGATTCCGAAGAGCAAGTTCGAGGCCGTTCTGGACGAGTTCAAGGAGAAGAAGAACGTTAAGTTCGACCGCGACCTGACCGCCGACGACCTGAAGGAAGTTGTGGTTCGCTTCAAGGCTATCTATAAGGATGCCATGGGCGTGGACTTCCCCCAGGATCCCAAGGTTCAGCTGATGGAGGCCGTGAAGGCCGTGTTCCGCAGCTGGGACAACCCCCGCGCCATCTACTACCGCCGCATGAACGACATCCCCGGCGATTGGGGCACTGCCGTGAACGTGCAGGCCATGGTGTTCGGCAACATGGGTGAGACCTCCGGTACCGGCGTGGCCTTCACCCGCAACCCCTCCACCGGCGAAAACAAGCTGTACGGCGAGTATCTGCTGAACGCCCAGGGCGAGGACGTTGTTGCCGGCATCCGCACCCCCCAGCCCATCGCTCAGCTGCAGGAGCAGATGCCCGGTGTGTACCAGCAGTTTGTTGACATTGCCGGCAAGCTGGAAGGCCACTACCGCGACATGCAGGACATGGAGTACACCATCGAGGAAGGCAAGCTGTACATGCTGCAGACCCGTAACGGCAAGCGTACCGCTCAGGCTGCCCTGAAGATTGCCGTTGACCTGGTGGACGAAGGCGTGCTGACCGAGGAAGAGGCCGTGCTGAAGGTGGAACCCAAGCAGCTGGACTCCCTGCTGCATCCCGCTTTCGATGCTGCCGAGCTGAAGAAGGCTCCCGTTATCGCCAAGGGCCTGCCCGCTTCCCCCGGTGCCGGTGCCGGCGCTGTGTACTTCACCGCTGAAGCCGCTGCCGAGCACGGCAAGGCTGGCGAGAAGGTTATCCTGGTCCGCAAGGAGACCACCCCTGAGGATATCGAGGGCATGGACTTCTCCCAGGCTATCCTGACCGCTTTCGGCGGCATGACCTCTCACGCTGCCGTGGTTGCCCGCGGCATGGGCCGCGCTGCCGTTGTTGGCTGCGGCGACCTAAAGTTTGACGAGGAAGCCAACACCGTGACCATCGCCGGCAAGGTGTACAAGGAGGGCGACTGCATCTCCGTTGACGGCTCCACCGGCAATGTGTATGACGGCCTGATCCCCACTGTGGAAGCCTCTATCTCCGGCGACTTTGCCCGCTTCATGGGCTGGGCTGACAAGGCTCGCAAGCTGTCTGTCCGCACCAACGCCGATAACCCCCGCGACACCATGAACGCTGTGAAGTTCGGCGCTGAAGGCATTGGCCTGTGCCGTACCGAGCATATGTTCTTCGAGACCGATCGTATCGCCGCTGTGCGCGAGATGATCCTGTCCGATACCAAGGAGCAGCGCGAGAAGGCTCTTGCCAAGATCCTGCCCATGCAGCAGGGTGACTTCGAGGCCATGTACAAGGCCCTGGAAGGCAAGCCCATGACCGTGCGCTACCTGGATCCCCCGCTGCACGAGTTCGTGCCCCATGTGGACATGAAGGACGAGATCGAGGAGCTGGCCAAGAACCTGGGCATCTCCGTGGATGAGGTCATCTACAAGATCAACGCCCTGCACGAGTCCAACCCCATGATGGGCCACCGTGGCTGCCGCCTGGCTGTGACCTATCCCGAAATCGCCGAGATGCAGACCCGCGCCGTGCTGCAGGCTGCCATCAACGTGAAGAAGGAATGCGGCTACAACATCGTGCCCGAAATCATGATTCCTCTGGTTGGCTCCAAGAAGGAGCTGGGCTTCGTGAAGGCCATCGTGGACGAAACCGCCAAGAAGGTCTTTGCTGAGCAGGGCATGGAGCTGGAGTATCATGTCGGCACCATGATCGAAATTCCGCGCGCGGCTGTTACCGCTGACGAAATCGCCGAGCATGCCGAGTTCTTCTCCTTCGGCACCAATGACCTGACCCAGATGACCTTCGGCTTCTCCCGTGACGATGCCGGCAAGTTCCTGGGCAGCTACTACGACAACAAGATCTTCGAGAGCGATCCCTTCGCCCGTCTGGATACCGAGGGTGTGGGCAAGTTGGTGGAGATGGCTGCCAAGCTGGGCCGTCAGACCCGCGCCAACATCAAGCTGGGCATCTGCGGCGAGCACGGCGGCGACCCGAGCACCATCATGTTCTGCCACAAGGTTGGCCTGAACTATGTGTCCTGCTCTCCCTTCCGTGTGCCGATTGCCCGTCTGGCTGCTGCTCACGCTGCTATCCTGGAGAAGCAGGGTAAGTAATTGCCAGCGCTGAGGCATCAGTGCGAAAAAAACAGCAGCTCCTGTCCGAAAAGGCAGGAGCTGCTTTTGCATGGTTTTGGAAGGAAAATGCAATTCTATCGGGACGAACAGGCCATACAAAAACACCCGCAGCAAATTTCAGCGGCGGGCGTTGTGCTTTTCAGCGAAGTTCGTTTAACAATGCGGCATATCTTCCGGCGTGTTTTTCCATTGGCGGCTGGGATGGGTTGTGCAGGCAATGCTGCAGCACATCCGCATCCTTCAGCACCTCGTCCAGGGGAGCGTGCACCTTGTCCTTATCGCTGTGATGGGCAATGGCGTTGCAGATGGCGGCAACCTCCTCCTGGGTGAACAAGCCGGAACCGTTCAGGCAGCTGCGGGCCATGGCGGCGCTGCGGCCTGCGTGGTTGCGGCGGTCGCCGGTGGCGTAGGCGGAAACATCGTGGAGCAGACCGGATATGGTGGCAAGCTCCGGGTCGATGCCGCGGCGCAAGGCCAGCAGTGCGGCATTTCCAGCTACGCCGTACAGGTGCACGGCGGCGGTGCGGTGCTCGGCGGCATCCACCAGGGTGTCCAGCAGGCGGTTTACGTAGGTTTGCACGCAGGTGATGCGATCCATGCTCATTCCTCCTGAAATAGCTAGTAGAACAGCGCAATGATATTGCAGGCCTTCATGGCTCGTACTCCAGGTCTGTCATGGCGCGGCTGATGGCCTCCCGGGCCACGTCATAGCCGAAACCGCGACGAGCCAGCATGGCAGTGATGCGGCTGGCGGTTTTGCGTGGATCTTCGCCGGACTTGGTGCGAGCCAGCGCCTTTTCCACCAGGGCGGTGGCGGCGGAAAGCTGGTCGTCCGGGTCGATGGACTCCAGCGCTGCTTCGGCGTCATCGGCTGAGATGCCCTTGCGCCGCAGCTCCTGGGCAATGCGGCTGCGGCCCAGCTTGCGGTTCACCCGGGCTTCCACCCACTGCCGGGCGAAGTCAGCATCGTCCAGCAGGTTTTCGGTTTCCAGCTTATAGAGCACCATTTCCACCGTGCAGGGCCGATAGCCGCAGCGGAGCAGCTTATCCTCGATTTCCTTGCGGCTTCTGGCCCTGCTGGCAAGGAACGCCACTGCCCTGTCCAGTACGTGACGGTATTGGCGAACCATCAGCCAGTTGTCGTAATCGTCCATATCAATGGGCTGGCCTTCCTCCAATGGGCGTTCACGGAAGAGGCTGATGGGCACCAGTATTTCATCGCATTCACTGACGGTGATGCGCATTTTGCCGCGCTCTTTTTTGATGGAAGTAATCACGTCCATGATGGCATCTCCTTTTGCAATGCCCATTGCAGCAAGGCTTTGTTGCACAGGCCAAGACGGCCTTGCCGGGCCTCGGAGCAGCCGCCGTTGAGGAAGATGACCTGCCGGCCTGTGCCTTCCTCGAAAAACGCACCGTCCACACAGCCGTAGGCAAAACCCTGATGACCGTAGAGCTTGCGGGGTGAAATGTCGGGATTGTCTATGATCACCAGCCCCAAACCATAGCGCCTGACGGGCCTGTCAGCAGCGCCGGAATAGCTGTGCTGGGTGGTCATTTCACGGATGGAAGCAGCGGAAAGCAGCGGCGCACCCTCCTGGGCGATGACAGCCAGCAGGCGGGAAAGGGACGCGCAATCCGTATACATGGCGCCGGCGGTGTGACCGAAGTGGCGCAGAGGGTCGGGGGCGGAAAGACTCAGCCGGCCCAGGGAAGTGACGGTCACGTCTTGCCTTTTGCGGTAGGGGAGCACTCGGCTGATGGGCATGATGCTGCCTTCATCCAGGGTGGATGCGTCCAGGGTGGCCCGCATGCCCAGGGGGCGGAACAGCCGCTGCTGAAAGACCTCCTCCATGGACTGCCCGGTGACATGCTCCGCCACGCAGCCCAGCAGGCCAAAGCCGAAATTGCAGTACGCCATTTCCTGCGTGCCGCGCACGCCGGGTGTTTGCAGCACCTGGTGGAAGGTCCCTCCCTGACGCAGGGCACTGTCATAGGCCGGGACATCCCGCAGGCCGGAGGTGTGGCACAGCAGCTGGCGGATGGTGATCCCCTGCAAGGCTGGCAGGCCTTCGGCATCCGGCAGCAGGGGAGCGACTGGGTCATCCAAGGTGAAAGCGCCTTCCTCCGCCAGGATGAGTGTTACCAATGCCGTAGCCATTTTGGTAATGGACGCCACCCGGAACAAGGTACTCTTGCTGGACTGATGCTTCGGATTTTCGGTGGATGTATACACGGCGGCGCTGGTATCACCATCCTTCAGCAGCAGTGATGCACCAAGCACATGATGCCGGCGGAGCAATGCTTCGTAGGAAGGGATATGAATGCGTTGGCCTTCCTGGGTGTGCTGCATCTGCCCCCGGGGCGATGGCGCCAGCACCGGCAGCGCGGCGCGGTAAAGCAGATTTTTCATAGGTGTGGTGGGCATGGGCGCTCCTTTGTCATTGGTTGGCGGCAGGGTAGGCCGCCCAGGCAGTACTGAGCATGGACAGGGCATAGGCCGTCCAGCGGAGGGTGGATGCCCCCATGGGCGAAAGGGACACAAGGCCCGGGACGGGCAGCATCAGCAGAAAGCAAAGGGCGGGAATCAGCCTGGGCAGCTTCAGCCTGCGGGCACCCCGACAGAGAAACACAATGACCACTGCCAGGCAAAGTCCGGCGCTGAGCAGCTGGCTGACCCGCAGGGTGGAAGCCATCAGGCTGTCGGTTCGCAGGCCCTCGATCACCAGGCGCCCGGCACCATAAAGGAGGAAATACCACAGGGTGGTATCACCCCGGCGGCGCATGCGGGTGCGGGTGGTCATCAGCAGGATGAACACAACTATGTCCCACAGGGATTCGTAGAAGAAGGTTGCCATGTGCCATGTGCCGCCGCTGGCGGAGGGAATGAACACTGCTGCCGGGAAGAACTGCCAGGCCGTGCTGGTAATCTCCGCCCCGTAGGCTTCCATGTTGAAGTAATTCCCCCAGCGGCCGATGGCCTGGGCCATGGCCAGGCCGGGGGCGATCATGTCGGTCAGAGAAAAAACAGGCAGGCGGCGCCTTCTGGCAAACAGCACAATGGCGATAAATCCGCCGATGATCCCCCCGTAAATGGCCATGCCGCCGCGCCAGATGTACAAAACGCTGATGGGATCGGGGGCAAAGGTATCCCATGCGAAGACAACGTAGTAGATTCTGGCACCAAGAATGCCCAGCGGAATGACCCACAGGGCCAGGTCAACCACGGTGTCCTTGGGCAGGCCAAGGCGCTTCTCCTGGCGGATGGCAATCAACAGCGCCAGGCATATGCCGGAAACAATCAGCACGCTATACCAGGGCAGAAGGCCCAGAAACATCCGGCTGGAAGGTGTTGCAAGCATTGGTTTTCCCCCTTGTATACTGGTATCATTATAGTTTTTTCCCATTCCTGTGTCAAGCATGCAGAAAGCTGCAAAACTTATGGTTGAATTCACACAGAGATTGCAACATAACAAATACGCCGGCGCCGGCACAGCAAAAAAAGTTTGGAGAGAACGCGGGTTATACCTAATCGTACATTGCGCATGAAAGCGTTTTCAGTTATAATAGGTAGGAAAATGGACGCGAAGGACAATTTTTCCCTTCGCATGCTGCAAATGAAGGAGGAGCGTTCCCATGAGCAAGGTACACGTTTTCGATCATCCGCTGATTCAGCACAAGCTGAGCATTATGCGCAGCAAGGACACTGGCACCAAGGAATTCCGGGAGCTGCTGGAGGAAATCTCCATGCTGATGGTTTATGAAGTCACCCGGGACCTGACCACCAAGGATGTTGAAATCGAGACCCCCATCTGCAAGTGCACCACCAAAATGCTGGCTGGCAAGAAGCTGGGCATTGTGCCGATCCTCCGGGCCGGACTGGGCATGGTGGATGGCGTGCTGCGGCTGGTTCCTGCTGCCCGCGTGGGGCATATCGGCCTGTATCGTGACCCCGAAACCCACGAGCCTGTGGAGTACTACTGCAAGCTGCCTGCCGACAGCGAAAACCGCGAGCTGCTGGTGCTGGATCCCATGCTGGCTACCGGCGGCAGCGCCAGCGATGCCATTACCATGATCAAGAAGCGCGGCTGCCACCACATCCGCCTGGTGAACCTGATCGCCGCCCCCGAAGGCATTGCCAAGGTGCAGCATGATCACCCCGATGTGGATATTTATGTGGCTGGCCTGGATGAAAAGCTGAACGAGCATGCCTACATTGTTCCCGGCCTGGGCGATGCCGGCGACCGCCTGTTTGGCACCAAGTAAGGGGAAGAACATGCAGTTTTTCAGCCAAATCGACCCCACCATCAAGCGTGATACCAAATATATTGCCTTGGTGGTGGTTATCCTAACGGCGCTGATGGAATCGGTTTTTCTGATCATCGGCAAATGGGATGTCACGGTGCTGCTGGGCGGCCTGCTGGGTGCAGGGACAGCCATCCTGAATTTTTTCATGATGGGCATGTCCGTTCAGAAGGCTATTGACAAGGAAAAAAAGGAGGCCTCCGGCGTCATGAAGGCCTCCCACTCCCTGCGGATGGTGATGCTGGTGGTGATCTGCGCCATTGCCGCACTGCTGCCCGGGGTGTTCAATCTTGTGGCAACCATGGTGCCGCTGCTGTTTCCCTCCGTTGGCGCCAGGCTCCACGGAAAAAATGTGAAAACGGACAACTGATTTTTTACCGATGGGAGGTGAATGACCCATGAAAAAGCAAAGCCACCGCTTCCTGCTGGTGGATGCGCTGCTGATCGCCATGATGGTGCTGCCCCTTGTGGCCGGCATTGTGCTGCAGGTGCTGACCAAGCCTGCCTCCGACGGCATATCCATCTCCGGCGCCCGCATCTTCTGGCAGTTCGACGGCATGCCTCTGATGCCGCTGCTGATCACCGAGGCGCAGATCAACGCCTGGCTGATGATGATCACCATTGTCGGCCTGGGCCTGTACCTGACCCACGGCATTCGTGCCGGGGTGAAAACCAAGCGCCAGCTGGTGGCGGAGTGGGCCGTGGAAAAGGTTGAGGACATGGTTCGCGGCAATATGGACCCTGTGTTTCACAATTCCTATGGCCCGTTTATCGCCACCATACTGGTGTTCTCCGCCCTGTCCAGCCTGATGGCGCTGCTGGGGCTTTTCCCGCCCACCTCCGATGTGAATGTGGTGGCGGGCTGGTCCATCCTGGTGTTTATCCTCATTACCAAGAACAAGCTGAAAGCCGGCGTGGGCGCCTATATGAAGGGGTATCTGGAGCCTATCTTCATCATGCTGCCCATGAACATCATTGGCGAAGTGGCAGCGCCTATCTCCATGGCGCTGCGCCACTACGGCAACGTTATGTCCGGCACGGTGATCTCCACCCTGGTGGCTGCAGGCCTGGCGCTTCTTTCCAATGCGCTGCTGGGCTGGCTGCCAGGCTTCCTGGGGGAGGTACCCTTCCTGCAGATTGGTCTGCCGGCAGTGCTGTCTGTGTACTTTGACATTTTCAGCGGCTGCATGCAGGCGTACATCTTTGCCATTTTGACGGTGCTGAACATTACCAGCGCCTATCCTGGCACGGATGTGGTGGAAGCCTTCAAGGCGAAAAAACACAAGCTGGCCTGATGGATTCAGGCTGCAAATAAAAACAAAGAGAGGTTTTGAATCATGGAAATCGCAATCGGTATCATTCTTGGCTGCTGCGCGCTGGGCGCTGGCATCTGCATGGGCATTGGCGCTATCGGCCCCGGTGTTGGCGAAGGTCACGCTGTTGCTAACGCCTGTGAAGCCATTGGCCGTCAGCCTGAGAGCAAAAGCGCTGTGACCTCCACCATGGTCATGGGCTGCGCCATCGCCGAAACCACCGGTATTTATTCTCTGGTTATCGCCATTCTGCTGATTTTCGCTGCCCCCGGCATTATGGTCAACATTCTCAAGAGCGCCATTGGCGGCTAAGTAGGTGAAGGAAATGCAAGCACTTGACGTCATTTCCGTAAACATTTGGAGCATCCTGATTTCCCTGTGCAACCTGGCGATCCTTTGCGGCCTGCTGAAGAAATTCCTCTACAAGCCGGTGAAGGCTACCATGACCGCCCGTGAGGAAGCCATTGCCGCCCAGTATCGCGCTGCGGATGAGGCGGAGCAGGCTGCTCAGGCGGACAAGGCTGCCTATGCCGAGAAGCTCTCCGGTGCACAGGCCGAGGCCGACAGCATGCTGGAGCAGGCTGCGGTGAACGCCAGCCGCCGTGGCGAGCGCATTGTTGCCGATGCCCAGGACAAGGCAGACGGCATCATCCGCCAGGCGAAAAACGAGGCCCAGCTGGAGAAACAGAAGGCGCAGGCCAGCATCCGCCGGGAGATTACCGATGTTTCCGCTGCCCTGACGGAGAAGCTGCTGGGCCGCGAAATGTCCCAGGAGGATCACCACGCGATGATCGACTCCTTCCTGGACGGGATTGGTGACGACTGATGAACAAGACAAGCAACGAATTTGCCGAGGCCCTGTTTTCCCTGTGCATGGAAACCCATGCCGAGCAGGAAACCCTGGAGGCACTGCACCTGGTACAGGCCAGCTTTGCCAATCAGCCGGAGGCGCTGGCGATGCTGGATTCGCCTGCCATTCCCAAGGCGGAGCGCCGCAAGGCCCTGGAGGAGGCGTTTGCCGACCATGTGCCCCAGCATGTGATGGGGTACCTGGATTTGCTGTGCCAGAACGGGCGCATGCGCCAGCTGGATGAAAGCATTCGCCGCTTTGAGGAGCTGTACGACAGCGCCAACAAGCTGTCCACCGCCGTGGTCACCAGCGCGGTTGACCTTTCTGCCGGGGAAAAGGAACAGCTGAAAAACAAGCTGGAGGCCCGGCTGCACCGCACCATCCGCCTGGTGTGCCAGGTGGACGCATCCCTTTTGGGCGGCGCGGTGGTGCAGGTGGATGGCAAGGTGTTCGACGGCAGCCTGAAGCACAAGCTGCATGAAATCAAGGAAGTGATGAATCGATGAGCAACAAGCCTGAGGAAATCAGCAGCATCCTGAAGGAACAAATCAAAAACTACAAATCTCATATAGAGATGGCGGAGACCGGCACGGTGATCACCGTGGGCGATGGCATTGCCCGGGTGTACGGCCTGCGCTCATGCATGGCCAACGAGCTGCTGCGCTTTGAGGATGGCAGCTATGGCATGGCGCAAAACCTGGAGGAGGACACGGTGTCCGTTGCGGTGCTTTCCGACAAGGATACCGTGCACGAAGGTGCCACGGTGTACCGCACAGGCCGCGCCCTGTCCGTTCCGGTGGGCGAAGCGCTGCTGGGCCGCGTGGTAAATGCCCTGGGCCAGCCCATTGACGGCAAGGGTGATATTGCTACCACGGAAACACGCCCCATTGAAAGCGAGGCGCCCGGCATTATTGAGCGCCAGAGCGTGAATGTCCCCCTGCAGACGGGCATTAAGGCCATTGACGCCATGATCCCCATTGGCCGCGGTCAGCGCGAGCTGATCATTGGCGACAGGCAGACCGGCAAAACCGCCATTGCGGTGGACACCATCATTAACCAGAAGGGTCAAAATGTGCTATGCGTGTATGTGGCCATTGGGCAGAAGCGCACCTCCGTTGTGCAGATTGCCAACGAGCTGGAGCGGGCCGGCGCCATGGAGTATACCATCATCGTTTCCGCCTCCGCTGCGGAAAGCGCACCCCTGCAGTACATTGCGCCCTATTCCGGCTGCGCCATGGCGGAATATTTCCGGGAACAGGGCAAGGACGTGCTGATTGTGTATGACGACCTGTCCAAGCACGCCGTGGCCTACCGCGCCCTGTCCCTGCTGATCCGCCGTCCCCCGGGACGCGAAGCCTACCCGGGCGATGTATTCTACCTGCACTCCCGCCTGCTGGAGAGGGCAGCCTGCGTGCACAAGGATTTCGGCGGCGGCTCCATTACGGCGCTGCCCATCATCGAAACTCAGGCCGGCGACGTGTCCGCCTACATTCCCACCAACGTGATTTCCATCACCGATGGTCAGATTTTCCTGGAAACGGAGCTGTTCCATTCCGGCATCCGCCCGGCTATCAACCCCGGTATTTCCGTCAGCCGCGTGGGTGGCAGCGCCCAGCTGAAGGCCATGAAGAAGGTGGCTGGCGAGCTGAAGCTGCTCTACGCCCAGTACCTTGAGCTGAAGACCTTCTCCCAGTTCGGTTCCGACCTGGATGCGGACACCAAGTTCCGCCTGGCCCTGGGTGAGCGCATTGTGGAAGTGCTGAAGCAGGAAAAGAACAGCCCCATCCGCGTGGGTTGCCAGGTGGCGATTGTGTATGCGGTTATCCACGGATACCTGAACGATGTGCCCGTCAGCAAGGTGCGGGATTGGGAAATCCGCATGACGGACAAGCTGGAAGCGGAGCATCAGCAGCTGCTGGTGCGCTTTGAGAGCGGCTATTTCGACGACGCTGATGTGAAGGAGCTGGAGGAGGCGCTGGCCTCCGTGCGGAGGTGAGCTGAATGGGAGCGAACACCAAAGCGCTGAAAACCCGCATCCGCTCGGTGGACAGCACCCTGCACACCACCAAGGCCATGGGTCTGGTGGCGTCCTCCAAGATCCGCAGAGCCACGGAGGCCATGAACGGCGGCAAGCAGTATGCTGCGGCCTTCGGCAGCGTGGTTGATCTGCTGACCGCCTGCCCGGAATGCGCGAATAGCCCGTATATGAACAGGGCAGGGGAGAAAGCTTGCCTGGTGGTTATTGCAGGCGACCGTGGCCTGGCCGGCGGCTACAACGCCAACGTGTTCCGCTATGTGGCGGATATGCAGGCGGAGCAGCTGATACCCATTGGCAAGCGGGCCTGCGAACGCTATCACGGAGAGTTTCTCTCGTCCGAGCATTTCACAGGTGCCCAGGCCACCGCTCTGGCGCGAAAGCTGTGCAGGGCGTACCTGGACGGTGAATACGACAAGGTGGGCATTGTGTACACCAGGTATGTGAGCATGATGGTGCAGGAGCCTGCCGTGGCCTGGCTGCTGCCCCTGACGGCTGCTGACCGGCAAAAGCAGGTTTCCGCCATTTTCGAGCCGGATGAGGAGAGCATCCTCAACACGGTGGTGCCCGACTATGTGGCCGGCATCCTGGTGCGCTGCGTGCGGGAAAGCTACGCTAGCGAAACCGCCGCACGGCGCATGGCCATGGACTCCGCCGGCAAGAACGCCCAGGCCATGATTGACGACCTGCAGCTGCAGTACAACCGGGCACGCCAGGGCGCCATTACCCAGGAAATCACCGAGATTGTCGCCGGTGCAGGCGAGTGAACCACCCAATAGAGTAAGGGGGTATGACCTTTGGCAAATACGAACACGGGCAAGGTCGCCCAGGTCATGGGGCCTGTGGTGGACGTCCGTTTTGAGGGAGGCCAGCTGCCGCCCATCCACAATGCGCTGACCATGATGATCGGTGAGCGCAAGCTGACCTGCGAGGTGGCGCAGCACATTGGCGATAACACCGTGCGGTGCATCGCCATGGCCTCCACCGATGGCCTTCAGCGTGATGTGGATGTGACCGACACCGGCGCACCCATCAGCGTTCCCGTGGGCCGCAAGACCCTGGGGCGCATCTTTAACGTGCTGGGCGAAACCGTGGACAACGGCGAGGCTGTTGACGCCGACCGCTGGGACATCCACCGCCCCGCGCCTGCTTTTGATGAACTTGCAACCTCCACCGAGATTCTGGAAACCGGTATCAAGGTCATTGACCTGATCTGCCCCTATGCAAAGGGCGGCAAGATTGGCCTGTTCGGCGGTGCCGGCGTTGGCAAGACCGTGCTGATCATGGAGCTGATTAACAACATCGCCAAGCAGCACAACGGCCTGTCCGTTTTCACCGGCGTGGGCGAGCGCACCCGCGAGGGCAACGACCTGTACAACGAGATGAAGGAATCCGGCGTGCTGGCAA
>CAYMOM010000036.1:0-15991 GCA_964391995.1 uncultured Faecalibacterium sp. | reverse complement strand
TCCAGCCGCTTTTCCAGGTCGCTTCCGCCAGCCACGCATAATTCAATAATCCGCTGACCCAGCAAATAAAACACACCGCCGAAGAAAACTGCCGTACCCACATAGGCAATCAGCAGCGTGGCGAAGGAAGGCTGCCACTCCGAGTGAACCAGGCGCAAAACCTCTCCCGCGCCCAGCAGCAGTGCTGCGCCCAGGCCGGCACCCAGCAGGGCAACCAGCCAGCGCAATAGCCGCTGCACCGCTTTGGATCTCAACAAACTCGTGTCATCTCCTTTCAGAACAGCACGCTCAGCGCCTGCATCACCGTGTCCACGCCGATGAGCTTCACACCCTCCGGCGGGGTCAGGCGCTTCATGTTTTCCTTGGGAATCATCAGGGTGGTGAAGCCAAGGCGCTGGCACTCGGCAATGCGGCGCTCGCACTGGGGAATGGCACGCACCTCGCCAGCCAGGCCCACCTCGCCCATAACGGCTACATCCGGGCCTACGCTCTGCTCCTTCAGGGAGGAGGCAACCGCCATGCACAGCGCCAGGTCGGCAGCGGGCTCGCTCAGCTCCAGGCCGCCGGCTACGTTGATGTACACATCCTGGTTATAGGTTTTCTGCCCGGCGCGCTTTTCCAGCACCGCCAGCAGAAGGGCCACCCGGCCCGTGTCTGCGCCGCCCACCGTGCGCCGGGGGGAGCCGAAATAGCTCTGGGCGGTCAGGGCCTGCACATCGCACAGAAGGGGACGGGAGCCTTCCAGCCCGCAGAACACCACGGAGCCGGATGCTCCCTTGGCCCGGTGGCTCAGCAGCTGCTCGCTGGGGTTGGGCACCACCTGCATGCCCTTTTCCGTCATCTGGAACACACCAAGCTCGTTCACCGAACCGAAGCGGTTCTTCACAGCCCGCAGCAGGCGATATTCCTGCTGGCGGTCGCCCTCGAAATACAGCACCACATCCACCATGTGCTCCAGCATTCTGGGGCCGGCAATGGCGCCTTCCTTGGTCACATGGCCCACCAGGAAAATGGCGGTGCCGCTCTCCTTGGCCAGGCGCATGAGCAGGCTGGTGCTTTCCCGGATCTGGCTGACGCTGCCGGGCGCGGAGGCCATTTCCGGCCGGTACATGGTCTGGATGGAGTCCACCACCGCCACATCCGGCTGCAGCTCCCGCAGCTTTTCCTCCACGCCGTCCAGGGCGTTTTCTGCCAGAACATACAGGTTGGGCACATCCACATGCAGGCGGCGGGCACGGAGCTTGATCTGCTTGGCGGATTCCTCGCCGCTGATGTATAAAACCCGCTTGCCGCCTTTGCACAGGTTGGCGCACACCTGCAAAAGCAGGGTGGACTTGCCAATGCCCGGATCGCCGCCGATGAGCATCAGCCCGCCTTCCACAATGCCGCCGCCCAGCACCCGATCCAGCTCGCTGATGCCGGTGGAAATGCGCAAGGTTACATCCTCCGGAATATCCTTGAGCAGCATGGCAACGGCGCCGGTGCCCGGACGCTGCTTGGCAGCCTTCACCGGGGCAGAGGGCGCTGAAACGGTTTCCTCCAGGGTGTTCCAGGAGCCGCAGCCCGGGCACCTGCCAACCCAGCGGGAGGTTTCATACCCGCAGGATGTGCAGGCAAACAGGGTCTTGTCCTTGGCCATGTGCTCACCTCCAATATTCACCCATTATACCACATCACTGGCAGAATGAAAACCCACATTTTTGCCCAGCGGCACGAACAAATGTTTTTTCTCCTTGTGCTTTTGCCTGTTTTGTGGTATGATATGAAGTGGATTTTTATGGCCGGATTCGGCTTTGAATAAGGAGTTGCAACCATGACGCAAAGCTATAACGCAGGCAATATTCAGGTGCTGGAGGGTCTGGACGCAGTTCGTATGCGTCCGGGTATGTACATCGGCACCACCTCCAGCCGCGGCCTGCACCACCTTTTGTGGGAGATTGTGGATAACGCCATTGACGAGGCCTCCAACGGCTATGCCGACCAGGTGGATGTGACCCTGCATAACGATGGCTCCGCCTCCGTGTTCGACAATGGGCGCGGCGTGCCGGTGGACATGCACCCCACCCTGGGCATCAGCGGCCTGGAGGTCATTTACACCAAGCTCCACGCCGGCGGCAAGTTCAACAACGAAAACTATTCCTATTCCGGCGGCCTGCACGGCGTGGGCGCCTCGGTGGTGAACGCCCTGTCCAAATGGATGACGGTGGACGCCTATGTGGATTGGGCCCACTGGCGCATGCGCTTTGCCTCTCAGTTTGACGAAAACGCCGGCAAGGTGACGGCAGGCATCCCTCAAGGCCCCCTGGAAAGGGTGGGGAACACCCGCAAAAAAGGCACCCTGGTGCGCTTTATGCCCGATGACACCATCTTTGAGGATGTGCGCTTCAATGGCGAGCAGGTGTCCCGCCGCCTGCAGGAACTGGCGTACCTGAACAGGGGACTGAAAATCACCTTTACCGACGAGCGGGTGAAGGACGCCGCCCAGCGGCAGAAGGTGTTCCACTACGAGGGCGGCATTATGGACTATGTGAAGTACCTGAATGCCGAAAAAACCACCCTGCACGATGAACCCATCTACATGGAAGGTCAGAAGGACACCACCATTTGCCGGGTGGCCATTCAGTATACCGATGGGTATACGGAGAGCATGTTCTCCTATGTGAACAACATCCCCACCGGCGAGGGCGGCAGCCACGAAACCGGCTTCAAGGCGGCCTTCACCAAGGCCATGAACGACTATGCCCGGAAGATTGGCGCCCTGAAGGAAAAGGACAACAACCTTTCCGGCGAGGACTTCCGGGAAGGTTTGACCTGCGTGCTGACCACCATGGTGAAGAATCCCCAGTTTGAGGGACAGACCAAGGGGCGTTTGGGCAATAGCGAGGTGCGCCCGGCGGTGGAGGCCATTATCACCCAGCAGCTGGCGGACTGGCTGGACAACCTGAAAAACCAGGATACCGCTACCCAGATTGTTCAGAAGGCCGTGAAAGCCGCCCAGGTGCGCGAAGCTGCCCGGAAAACCCGTGACAATGCCCGCAAGGCCAACCAGCTGGAGGCTGCTCCCCTGGTGGGCAAGCTGGCCTCCTGTACCGGGCGCAAGGCCGAGGACAACGAGCTTTTCATCGTGGAGGGCGACTCCGCCGGCGGCTCTGCCAAGCAGGGCCGGGACAGGCGCTTCCAGGCCATTCTCCCCCTGCGTGGCAAGCCGCTGAACGCCGAGAAAAAGCGGCTGGATCAGGTGCTGTCCAACGAGGAATTCCGCTCCATGATCACCGCGCTGGGCACCTCCATTGACGATGGCTTCAACCTGCAGAACCTGAAGTACCACAAGGTCATTATCCTCTCCGATGCCGACCAGGACGGCGCTCACATCCGTGCCATTCTGCTGACCTTCTTCTTCCGCTATATGAAGGAGCTGATCACCGCCGGGCATGTGTACATCGGCATGCCGCCCCTGTACAAGGTGCAGAAGGGCAGCAAGATCATCTATGCCTATGACGACAAGGAGCTGGCTGCCGCCACCAAGGCCGTGGGCAAAGGCTACACCCTGCAGCGGTACAAGGGCCTGGGCGAAATGAACCCGGAGCAGCTGTGGGAAACCACCATGGATCCCAGCCAGCGCAAGCTGATCCAGGTCACCATTGAAGATGCCGCCCTGGCAGACCACCGCATCACCATTCTCATGGGCGACAAGGTGGAACCCCGCCGGGATTACATTACCGAGCACGCGGACTTCAACAAGCCCGATTCGTTCGAGCTGCCCGAAGGCGCGGAAGGGAGGCAGTAAACCATGGCACGCAAAGGCTCCGACACCAGACCCATCCCCAAGGACGATCCCTCCCGCATCCTGCAAACCACCGTGGAGGATGTGATGCACAACTCCATGATCCCTTATGCCGAGCACGTTATTCTGGAGCGGGCCATTCCCCGGGTGGAGGATGGCCTGAAGCCGGTGCAACGCCGTGTGCTGTACACCATGATGGAGCTGGGCACCACCCCGGACAAACCCCACCGCAAGTGCGCCCGCATTGTGGGCGACTGCCTGGGCAAGTATCACCCCCACGGCGATTCCTCTGTGTATGATGCCCTGGTGCGCATGGCGCAGAATTTTTCCATGCGCGGCCCCATGGTGGACGGACACGGCAACTTTGGCTCCATCGACGGGGACAGCGCCGCCGCCATGCGTTACACCGAGGCCCGCATGGCGCCACTGGCGCTGCTCATGCTGCGGGACATTGAGAAGGACACCGTTCCTTTCCGCCTGAACTTTGACGATACCCTGAAGGAACCGGACATGCTGCCGGCCCGCTTCCCCAACCTGCTGGTGAACGGTGCCAGCGGCATTGCCGTGGGCCTGGCCACCAACATTCCGCCCCATAACCTGAGCGAAAGCGTCCGGGCGGTGATTGCGCAGATTGAAAACCCGGATATTTCCCTGGACGATCTGATGAAGATCATACCCGGGCCGGATTTCCCCACCGGCGGCGTGCTGGTGAAGAATGAGGAGATCCGCAAAGGCTACGAAACCGGTCGCTCCAAGCTGAGCCTCCGTGCCCGGGTGCATATGGAGGACGGCATGGCAGGCCGCAAGCTGATTGTCATCACCGAGGTGCCCTACCAGGTGAACAAGGCCGCCATGCTGGAGAAAATTCTCAAGCTGTCCGAGGAAAAAAAGGCCGCACTGGGCTGCATTTATGACATCCGCGACGAGAGCGACCGTACGGGCCTGCGGGCTGTGGTGGAGCTGAAAAGGGACGCCAACCCGGAAAAGGTGCTGGCCTACCTGTTCAAGTATTCCGACCTGCAGGTGACCTTTGGCGTGAACATGGTGGCCATTGCCGATGGCAAGCCCGTGCAGATGGGCCTGAAAACCATGATTGCCCACTTCATCCGCCACCAGAAGAACGTGGTCACCCGCCGCACGGAATACGAACTGAAGCAGGCAAAGGCCCGGGCGCACATCCTGCAAGGCCTGATGATTGCCGTGGATAACCTGGATGCGGTCATTGCCCTGATCCGCGGCAGCAAAACCCCCAAGGAAGCCAAACAGAAGCTGATGGAGCAGTTTGACCTGACGGAAGTGCAGGCACAGGCCATTCTGGACATGCGCCTGCAGCGGCTGACCAACCTGGAGATCGAGGCGCTGCGCAAGGAGTATGCCGACCTGCTGAAGCTGATTGACAGGCTGGAAGGCATTCTGGGCAGCGAAAAGAAGCTGCTGAACGTGATCCGCAAGGAGCTGCAGGAGATTGCCGACGAGTATGCGGATGAGCGCCGCACCACCATCGAGGCCCCGGACGCCAGCCCCGTTGAACCACTGGACGAAACCCCTGTGCCGGAGGAGGCAGTGGTGGCCTTCACCCATGGCGGCTACCTGAAGCGCATGTATCCCGCCTTCTACAAAAAGAACCCGCTGCCCGACTATGAGGAGGACGCCAAGGAATCCGCCAAATACCTGTTCAACACCAAGACGGACGAAACCCTGCTGTTCTTCACCAACCATGGCAATTGCTACAGCCTGTCTGTTGGCGCGCTGGCAGAGTGCAAGCCCAAGGACAGGGGACAGCTGCTTTCCGGCGTGCTGGCAGGCCTGGAGGACGGCGAAGCGCCGCTGTATATCGCCTGCATGCCTGCAAGCCAGCTGGCTAAGGCGCCGGATCTGCTGTTCGTCACCAGGCAAGGCATGGTGAAGCGCACCGCCGCCAAGGATTATGACGTGCGCTCCAGAAAGTTTGCCGCGGTGAACATCAAGGCTGGCGATGCGCTTTTGTGCGTGCTGCCTGCCGAAACCCGGGACGATGTGCTTTTCGTGGCCCGCAGCGGCATGTGCATCCGCTTTGCCCTGGACACGGTGCCCACCCAGGGGCGCATCTCCGCCGGGGTGAAGGCCATGCAGGTGGAGGCTGGCGATGAGGTCATCTGGGCCGGCCAGCTGGGCGAGAAGGACGAAATGGTGCTGATCAGCGAGCGCGGCTTTGCCAAGCGCATTCCCGCCATGGATTTCGAGCGGCAGAACCGCAATGGCAAGGGTGTGAAATCCTTCTATTTCAACAAAAACGGCTCCAACGGGCGCTGCATTGCTGCCCTGTGCCGCTGCGGACAGGCACCCGCTACCCTGCTGGTAAGCCAGGCCCAGTCCCCTGAAACCCGGCTGAACAAGGATGAAATCATCCTTCAGGGCAGGACGGATCGGGGCCTGCCCTATGTGCTGGCCATCCTGGACGATGTGGTGACGGGCGTG
The DNA here is from genome assembly GCA_964391995.1 of uncultured Faecalibacterium sp. Lineage (GTDB taxonomy): Bacteria > Bacillota > Clostridia > Christensenellales > Aristaeellaceae > UBA11524. The sequence continues at coordinate 9,750 of CAYMOM010000036.1, read as the reverse complement.
CACTGCCTGGAAACACCCCGGGCCTGACCTTGCATCCCCGGGCAAAAAGTGATATATTATCCCTATCGACACTGGAGGTGATTCCATGAACCGCAATGAAGCCTTTTCTCCCATGCAGGTCAGCAGCCTGGAAGCTAACCTTTCCTGGGCCAGCCTGGATGTGATGGTGGAGGATGTGGAGCAAATTCAGGTGTGCATTTCCGGCGCGGAAAAAGATGTGAAGGAGCTGCGGGTGGAATGCCAGGAGGGTGCCCTGCTGGTGGAGCAGCCCGCCTATGGCATCAAGAGCCTGGGCACCGAGCACTGGATGCAGATCATCCTCCGGGTGCCCCGGACGTGGAAGGGTGCCGCTGACCTGGGCACCATTTCCGCGCCGCTGAGCATTCGCGGGCTGACGGGCACGGACTTCATTCTGCACACCGTTTCCGGCGACCTGACAGCCACCGACCTGAAATGCATGACAGCCACGCTGCGCAGTGTGTCCGGGCACATGAAGGGAACAGACCTGGCAGGTCAGCGACTGACGCTGCGCAACGTTTCCGGCGATAGCAGCATGAACGGCTGTGCCTTTGATGACTATCGCACAGACGCTGTTTCCGGCGATGTGACCCTGAACATGACGCAGCCCTTTGAAAAGCTGGAAGGCATTGCCGTTGCCGGCAGCATCCGGGTGAATGCCCCTGTGACGGAGGTTAACGCGGTGCTGCGATCCGTCAGCGGAAGACTGCTGACAAACGGCGTGTCCATCCAGTCCGATGCGCCGGAGGCGAGCCTGTCCAGCGTGTCCGGCAATTTTGAAATCAATTGCAGCACAGCTGCAGCTTATGAGGAGGAATAACCCATGGCAAGACAGAATTTCGGCGGTTTTGGCGGCGGCGCCAACATGCAGCAGCTGATGCGCCAGGCACAGAAAATGCAGCAGCAGATGCAGGAGGCCCAGGAGCAGCTGGATGCTGCGGAATACGAGGCAGCCAGCGGCGGCGGCATGGTCAGCGTGAAGGTGACCGGCAAGCGCGAGGTGACCAACATCACCATCGATCCCCAGGTGGTGGACCCGGATGACATTGAAATGCTGCAGGACCTGATCATGGCTGCGGTGAACGAGGCGCTCCGCAAGGGTGAGGAAGCCCGGGAGGCCACCATGAACCGCATGGCTCCCGGCATGGGCGGTATGTTCTGAGCATGGCTGGGCAGATTGAGCCCATCGCCCGGATGGTGGCGGAGCTGTCCCACCTGCCGGGCATTGGGCAAAAGACGGCTCAGCGGCTGGCGTACCACATCGTCAGCATGCCGCTGGAGGATGTGCGCGCCCTGGCCACCGCCATCTGGCAAGGCCGCAAGGCCATCCGCTATTGCGAAACCTGCGGCAACTACGCCGCCGGCGAGCAGTGCGATGTGTGCAGCAGCCATGAGCGCCACAACGGGCAGATCTGCGTTGTCCGCGATCCCCGTGATGTGGCCGCCATGGAGCGCATGCACGACTATCACGGCCTGTACCATGTGCTGCACGGCACCCTTTCCCCCATGGACGGCGTGGGCCCGGACGATATCCGCATCAAGGAGCTGGTGGCCCGGCTGGGCCAGGAAACCGTGAACGAGGTGATTCTGGCCACCAACCCGGACATTGAGGGTGAGGCCACTGCCACCTATATTGCGCGGCTGCTGAAGCCGCTGGGCGTCCGCTGCACGCGGATTGCCCATGGCGTGCCCGTGGGCAGCGACCTGGAGTACGCCGACGAGGTGACCCTCTCCAAGGCGCTGGAGGGCCGGCGCGAGATGTAAACCAAATGCACGCTTTTTTGGCGTGCATTTTGCAAAAGGAGACATGATGGACACGATACTCATCATTGCGGCGCTGGTGCTGCTGGCGGTGGCCTGCACCCTGCTGATTGTGCTGCTGGCCCGGCAAAGCCGGAACCTTCGCGCACAGGATCGCCTGGCGCAAACGCTGCTCAGCGAGCTTGACCAGCAGCGGGACGAGCACGCCGCCCTGCTGGCAGACGGCAACACCAACCTGCTCAACACCCTGACCCAGCTGGGCCAGGGACAATCCGCCACGCTGGAAAGCATGCAGCGCCAGGTGCTGCTCTCCACCCGCAACCAGGAGGAGCGGGCCGGGCAGATGGCTGCCGCTGTGAATGCCACCCTGTCCCAGCTGGACACCCGCATGGAAAACCTGCGCCAGGCCAACGACCGCCAGCTTGCCGAAATGCGGCGCACGGTGGACGAAAAGCTGACTGAATCCCTGGACAAACGGCTGAACGACAGCTTTGCCCAGGTGAGCCAGCGGCTGGAACAGGTGTACAAGGGCCTGGGCGAAATGCAGAGCCTGGCTGTGGGCGTGGGCGACCTGAAAAAGGTGCTGACCAACGTGAAAACCCGGGGCATCTGGGGCGAAATGCAGCTGGGCAGCCTGCTCAGCGCCACCCTGGCCCCGGGCCAGTATGAAGAAAACGTGGCTGTGGTGCCCGGCAGCGCCGAGCGGGTGGAGTTCGCCGTGCGTCTTCCCGGCAAGGATGCGGATGTGCTGTACCTGCCCATTGACAGCAAATTTCCCCAGGAGGACTACCTGCGCCTGGTGGAGGCCAGCCAGAATGGCGATGCTGCCGCTGCGGAAGCTGCCCGCAAGGCCCTGGCGCAGTGTATGAAGCAGGAGGCCAGGCGCATTGCCGGCAAGTATGTGCGCCCGCCCTACACCACGGACTTCGCCGTCATGTTCCTGCCCATTGAGGGCCTGTATGCCGAGGTGGTGCAATCCCCGGAGCTGTGCGAGAGCCTCCAGCGGGACTATCGCATTGTGCTTGCCGGGCCTTCCACCTTTTCTGCCCTCTTGAACGCCCTGCAAATGGGCTTCCGCACGCTGGCGATAGAAAAGCGCACCAGCGAGGTGTGGAGCCTGCTGGGCGCGGTGAAAACCGAGTTTGACAAGTTTGGCGATGTGCTGGAGAAAACCCGTCAGCGCCTGGTGCAGGCCACCGAGTCCATCGACAGCGCCTTCACCCGCACCCGGGCCATTCAGCGGAAGCTGGGCAGCGTGGAAACCCCGGAGGAATAAACAAACGCCGCCGCAGATTTGCTTTTCTGCGGCGGCATTTTGTTATTCAAACAGCTTTTATTCATCCACCCGGAAGGCGTAAATGGTGGTGGTGTCGTACTTCTCGCCCGGGCGCAGCACCGTGGTGCCGGGGAACTGGGGATTGTTGGGATCATCGGGGCAGTGCTGGGTTTCCAGGCACAGGCCGGAATAATGCCCATAGGCAGCGCCGCCCTTGCCGCCCTTCAGGTCGGTGGTGCAGGCGGTGTACAGCTGCACGGCAGGCTGATCGGTAATAACCTCCATAATGCGCCCGGTGCCCTCGTGGCTCACGCAGGCGCACAGGCCCATGGCCTCACCCTTGCGGAGAACAAAGTTGTGGTCGTAGCCACCGGCGGGCTGCATCTGGGGGCAGGTGTCCATGGCGTCCAGGCCATCGCCCAGCAGCAGGCCGTCCCGCAGATCCAGGGGGGTGAAGGCCACCGGCATGTACGCGCCCGTGGGAATCAGCCCATCATCCACAGGGGTGATGACATCCGCATCAATGAACACCTCATGGTCGCGGATGGTGCCGTGGTCGTGTCCTGCCAGGTTGAAATAGGTGTGGTTGGTCAGGTTGCACAGGGTGGGCTTGTCCGTGGTGGCCTGGTAGCGGATGATCAGGTTGTTATCGTCATCCCAGGTATAGGTGACGGTCACATCCAGGTTGCCGGGATAGTTTTCCTCACCATCGGGGCTGACGCGGTGGAAGGCCACGCTGTCCTGGTGCTTGCCTTCGGTGGGCGTGCCCTGCCACAGGTGGGCGGAGAACCCCACATTGCCTCCATGCAGGTGGTTGATGCCGTGGTCGTTCAGGGCCAGCTGATAGGTGACGCCGTCCAGGGTGAAGCGCCCCTTGCCTATGCGGTTGCCATAGCGGCCCACGGTATCGCCCATGGCGCCATGACCGCCCAGGTACTTGTCCAGGCTGTCGAAGCCCAGGGCCACATCGGCCAGGCTGCCTTCCCGGTCGGGCACGATGATGGAGGTGAGGATGGCACCCCACTCAATCACGGAAATGGATGCACCGGTGCTGTTGGTCAGGGTATATTGGTTGACCTGCTGGCCGTCTGCTGTATGGCCAAAGGGTTTCACGCTGATGGACATGGAAAGAACCTCCTTCAAATAAATCCGTTGCCTCTATTGTAACCTTTTGCCGCCAGTTGTCAAGGGGCGGAGCATGAAAACAGGGCGTTTTGGGGCGGGCTGCGGAAGGGAAAGGGGCGCGGCGGCGCTGCCCGGTGCGGGATAGCGCAGGTAATGGGCAACGGATTCCTGCATGCTACACAGGGTTCGCCCGGGAAAGGGACGCAGACAGCCGTGAAGAATCAGCTGGGCGCTGGGCCAGTCCGCAGCCACCACCAGGGTGTGATAGCCGGCAAACGGCCCGGGAAGCTCCCTGTCCAGGGTACCCTGCTGCATCAGTCCCAGGTCTGCAATGCCTTCCTGACCGGCCAGCAGCAGCGCCCGCACGGGGGTTTGGGGCAGACCGGAGGCACGGATGCTTACCCGTGTGCCGCCATGATGTTCAAACAGGGCATAGCCCGCGCCAGTTTCACCACGGAGCAGGATGTACTGCCGGTGGCAGGTTTCCATGTGCATCATCTCCCGGGAAAAACTATGCGCAAACGGTTGCGGAAAGACCCTTTTCGCGGTACAATGAGCAGGATAACGAATGAAGGAGCCTGCTATGGACAAGCTGGAGACCCTGAAGCGCTACTTTGGTCACGATGGCTTCCGCCCGGGGCAGGAGCCGCTGGTGGATGCCCTGCTGACCGGAAGAGACTGCCTGGGCATTATGCCCACCGGGGCGGGGAAATCCCTGTGCTATCAGGTGCCTGCGCTGATGAAGCCCGGCATTGCCCTGGTGATCTCCCCGCTGATTTCCCTGATGAAGGATCAGGTGTCCGCCCTGAAAAGCGCCGGTGTACCAGCCGCCTACCTGAACAGCTCCCTGACCCCGTCCCAGCTGGAGCTGGCTACCCAGCGGGCCTGCCAGGGCATGTACAGGATCATCTATGTGGCGCCGGAACGGCTGGAAACGGCCTCCTTCCGGCAGTTTGCCCGCAGCGCGCCCCTGGCCCTGATTGCGGTGGACGAAGCCCACTGCGTATCCCAATGGGGGCAGGACTTCCGGCCCAACTACCTGAAAATTGCGGATTTTGTGGACTCTCTGCCTGCACGGCCTGCGGTGGGCGCCTTTACCGCCACAGCAACGGCCCGGGTGCGGGAGGACATCATCCGCCTGCTGCGCCTGCAATCTCCCGCCACAACCGCCACCGGCTTCGACAGGCCTAACCTGTACTTTGAGGTGGTTCGCCCCAAATCCAAATACCCGGCGCTGTCCGCTATCCTCCGCACAAAGCGGGAGCAGAGCGGCATTGTGTATTGCGCTACCCGCAAGGGGGTGGAGGAGGTTTGCGCCAGGCTGCGGGAGGAGGGCTTCTCCGCCGGGCGCTACCATGCCGGCCTTTCGGACGAGGAGCGCCGTGCCTCCCAGGAGGATTTCCAGTTCGACCGGGTGCAGGTGATGGTGGCTACCAATGCCTTTGGCATGGGGATTGACAAATCCAATGTGAACTATGTGATTCACTACAACATGCCCCGCTCCATGGAGGCGTATTACCAGGAGGCAGGCCGCGCAGGCCGTGACGGCACGGACGCCGAGTGCATTCTTTTGTACAGCGGCGCGGACATTTACACCGCCAAGTGGATGATAGAGCATGGGGAACCCAACCCGGAGCTGACAGCCGACGAGCAGGAGAATGTGCGCCGGCAGGATCAGCGCCGGCTGGAAACCATGATTGACTACTGCACCGGCGACCACTGCCTGCGCCAGTATATTTTGAAATACTTCGGGCAATCCGCCCCGGAAAAGTGCGATGGATGCAGCCATTGCGCGGGCGCTCAGTATGACTATGTGGAGGAAATGCAGCGCCCGGCCCGCAGGAAAAAGCCCGCAACCATGGGCAGTGCCTTTGTTCAGCCGCCCAAGGCGGATATACCCCCGCTGCCTGCTGCCGACCCGGATAACCTGTTTGAGCAGCTGCGGGTCTGCCGCCTGCGCCTGGCCCAGGGCCTGCGGGTGCCGCCCTATATCATCTGCGACGACAAAACCTTGACCGATATGGCCCGGCGCATGCCCAGAAACCTGGACGAGATGCTGTCCGTTCACGGCATGGGCATTGCCAAGGTGGGCAAGTGGGGCAATACCTTTCTGCAGGTGATCAGCGCCTTTGCAGCGGCGCATCCCGGCGGCGCCCAGGTGGTGAAGCTGCCTGCCTCCACCGCCCGGCCCAGGGCATGGACAAAGCAAGAGGAGCAGGAGCTGCGGGAAGGCTACCTGAACGGCCTGTCCATCCTGGAACTGAGCGACCAGCACCAGCGCTCCGCCGGCGCCATACGGGCCCGCCTGACCAAGCTGGGCTTGGTGTATGACGGGGAATACCCGGAATAAATTCGCCGCCAGGCCTTTTCATGGGCGGTTTGCTATGCTATAATAAGGAAAAGCACATTTGGGAGGAAGCCGTTATGCGGTGCCAGTATTGCAATTGCACGGAAAGCAAGGTTATTGATTCCCGCCCCACGGAAGAGGGCAACAGCATCCGCCGCCGCCGGGAGTGCATGGGCTGCGGACGGCGCTTTACCACCTATGAGAAGATTGAGATGGTTCCCCTGATGGTGGTGAAGCGGGACGGCCGCCGGGAAACCTTTGATGCGCAGAAGATCAAGGCCGGCGTGCTCCACGCCTGCAACCAGCTGCCTGTGTCCCTCCAGCAGATTGACGGCATTACCGCCCGGGTGGAACAGGCTGCCTATACCAGCATGGACAGCGAAATCACCACCCAGAAAATTGGCGATATGGTGATGACGGAGCTGAAGAACCTGAACGATGTGGCCTATGTGCGCTTTGCCGCCGTGTACCGCAAGTTTACCGACCTGGGCACTTTTATGGATGAGCTGCAAAAGCTGGTGAACGAAAACAAGGGCCTGAAGGAATAATTCGGATGGACTGCCTGTGAAATGCGTGGGCAGTCCATTTCAGCAATGAAGGCAGGAAATCACATGAAAGCAATCATTTTGAATTCCGGTATGGGCAGCCGCATGGGGGTATTGACCTCCCAGCATCCCAAGTGCATGACGGAGATCACCGCCGGCGAAACGATTCTCAGCCACCAGCTGCGCCAGCTGGAGGAAGCCGGTGTGACCCAGGTGGTGATGACCACCGGGCTTTTTGACGATGTGCTGGTGCGCTACTGCCGTGGCCTGGGGCTGGCGCTGGACATCACCTTTGTCAACAACCCCCGCTACCGGGAAACCAATTATATCTATTCCCTTTTCTGCGCTGAGGAAGCCGCCGCCGGCGATGATGTGCTGCTGATGCATGGCGACCTGGTGTTTGAAAACGCCGTGCTGGATGCGGTGCTGGCCCATGAGGGCAGCTGCATGGCGGTCAGCTCCACCCTGCCGCTGCCGGAAAAGGATTTCAAGGCCGTGGTACAGGAGGGGACGATCCGGCAGATTGGCATCAACTGCTTCGAAAGCGCCGTGGCGGCCCAGCCCCTGTACAAGCTGTGCCGCGAGGATTGGGCAGCCTGGCAGCAGGCCATTGCCCGCTTCTGCCAGGAGGGTGAAACCTCCTGCTATGCGGAAAACGCCCTGAATGAGCTGCTGGATGGCGCCGTTGCGCTTCATCCCCTGGACGTGAAGGACATGCTCTGCGCCGAGATTGACAACGCGGAAGACCTGGCTGCCGTGTCTGCCCGGGTGGAGGAAGTTGCCCAGCGCACGGTGTACATGTGCTTTTCCACGGATATTCTCCATTCCGGGCACATGGCCATCATCCGCAAGGCTGCCCGGCTGGGGCGGCTGATTGTGGGCGTGATGACGGATGAAGCGGTGGTCAGCTACAAGCGGTATCCGCTTTTGCCCTTTTCCGAGCGGAAGGTGATGTTTGAAAACATCCGCGGGGTGTGGAAGGTGGTGGCCCAGGACAAGCTGAGCTACCGGGACAACCTGCTTCTCTACCGCCCGGATGTGGTGGTGCATGGGGACGACTGGGTAACAGGCTTCCAGAAGCCCATTCGCGATGAAGTGCTGGACGTGCTGAACGGCTATGGCGGGCAGCTGGTGGAGTTCCCCTATGCAAGGGATGCCCAGCTGCAGCAGCTGGACAGGCGCGCCCTGGCGGAGCTTTCCATGCCCGATGTGCGCCGCAAGCGCCTGCGCCGCACCATTGAGATGAAGGGCACCATCACCGCCCTGGAGGCCCACAGCGGCCTGACGGGACTGATTGCCGAAAAAACCGTGGTGTATGAGGACGGAAACGCCCGCCAGTTCGACGCCATGTGGATTTCCAGCCTGTGCGATTCCACCGCCAAGGGCAAGCCGGACATTGAGCTGGTGGACATGACCAGCCGCTTCCGCACCATTGACGATATTATGGAGGTTACCACCAAGCCCATTATCTTCGATGGGGACACCGGCGGGCTGACGGAGCACTTTGTTTACACCGTGCGCACCCTGGAGCGCATGGGCGTTTCCATGATTATCATCGAGGACAAAACCGGCCTGAAGAAAAACTCCCTCTTCGGCACGGAAGTCCGGCAGACCCAGGACAGCATTGAGAACTTCTGCGCCAAAATTCGCGCAGGCAAGAAGGCACAGAAGACTGCGGAGTTCATGATCTGCGCCCGCATCGAGAGCCTGATTCTGGAACGGGGCATGGAGGATGCACTGGAGCGTGCCTTTGCCTTCACCCAGGCCGGCGCGGACGCCATTATGATTCACAGCCGCAGGAAAGACCCGGCGGAGATATTCGAGTTTGTGGAGCGCTTCCGTGCCCGGGACGCCGCCACACCCATCGTGGTGGTGCCCACATCCTTCAACATGGTGACGGAGGAGGAATTCCGCGCCCGGGGCGTGAACATCATCATCTACGCCAACCAGCTGACCCGCACGGGCTTCCCCGCCATGCAGAACGCCGCCAAGCTGATTCTTCAGCACCACCGGGCCAAGGAGTGCGATGATGTGTGCATGCCCTTCAAGGACATTATCCGGCTGATTCCGGAGGAGGATTGACCCATGCAGGTTGAAGCGTTCGTCCGCGCCCTGGGTGCGGATTTCTACACCGGTGTGCCGGATTCCCAATTGAAGGCCCTGTGCAATTACCTGATGCACACCTACGGCATTGACCCCCAGCACCATATCATCGCCGCCAACGAGGGCAGCTGCACCGCCCTGGCAGCAGGCTATCACCTGGCAACAGGCAAGGTGCCCGTGGTGTACATGCAAAACAGCGGTGAGGGGAACATCATCAACCCTGTGGCCTCCCTGCTGAACGACCAGGTGTACGCCATTCCCATGCTGTTTGTGATCGGCTGGCGTGGCGAGCCCGGCGTGCATGACGAGCCCCAGCACATTTACCAGGGCCAGGTGACCCTGAAACTGCTGGAGGACATGGGCATTGCCGCCGCTGTCCTTTCTGCTGACACCACGGAGGAGCAGCTGGCGCAGACCATGGCCGCCTTCCGCCAGACCTTTCAGCAGGGCAAATGCGCTGCCATCGTTGTGCGCAAAAATGCCCTGACCTATGGCGAGAAGGTTGCCTATGCCAACGAATACCCCATGCAGCGGGAGGATATTATCCGCCACATTGCCGCCTGCACCGGGGATGA
>CAYMOM010000035.1:0-16051 GCA_964391995.1 uncultured Faecalibacterium sp. | reverse complement strand
TATCCAAATGGAAAAACCATGTCAACGCGAACAGGTTGAACATTTTGTGAACAATTCTGTTTTCATAGCAAAACGCCTGCCAATATTGCAGCAGGCGCGTGGGGTCAATCGTCGAAGAACTCCTCCTCATCGGCAGCGGCGCCGCCGTTCAGAAGCAGGTTCAGCACCTGGTGCTCCTCCAGCAAGTCCATCAGGCTCTGCATGGTGTTTACGGGCACGCGGGTCAGCAGCGGCAGGATGCCTTCCAACATGGGGGAGCCCACCTTGGAAAGGAGCTCGGTCAGGGTGACATCGTTCATGGAGAGCAGGTTGAAGCAGCTTTCCAGCTGGGCGTTTGTGAACTCCGGTATCTTGTCTGGGGTGTAGTGCTGCACCGTGCCGGACAGGGTCAGCTGGGGCTGGCGGGTTTCGGCATTCAGGAGGGACAGGGTCAGCGTGCCGTTTTCCTCCTGGCCTTCCAGCAGCAGGTGAGTTTCCTGGGCCAGGGCCTCGCCGCTCATGTCCACCTGCAGGCGGAGGGGTGCATCCAGCTGCCAGTCTTTCAGCCCGTCAAGGCCTTCCCCCCGGAGGGACAGGGACAGCACGGTGGCCTCCATATCATCGGTGATGGTCAGCTGCAGCTGCTCTTCCCCGGTGGGTTGGGCGGCATAGCGGGCGGAGACGGCATAGCCATTGGTGGTGGCAGGCAGCGCCAGGCTCCAGGCGGAAACGGTGTCCTCCACCGTGCGGGTGAACAGGGTTACATCGCCGGTGCGCCAGGTTTCGGTGGCGCCCTGCTGGGTGATGGTAATGCCATCCTCCGCCACAAAGCTCTCTGCCCAGGCGGGCAAGTCCATCAGGGCTTCGGTAACCGTTTCGTCATAGCCGGCCTCCATGGTCAGCGCCTGCACCCAGAACTGAAAGGCCCTATCCCCTTGGGCAATGTCTGCCATTTCCTGGGCCAGGGCAAAGGCCTGCTGCTTCGTGATGGTGCGCGGGCCGCTCTGGGCCAGCATGACCTGCCGCCAGGCGCTGGTCAGGGAGCCCAGGGCGCTGGTGTGCACATAGGGCGAGGCCAGCAGGGCCAGGCGCTGCAGGGGAATATCCAGGTGGAAGTAGGCCTTCATGGAAAACTCCAGCAGGGCCACCAGGTTGACAAAGAGGGTTTCATCCCCCAGGAGGCTGGAGTTGATGCCCCAGGCCGATTCGGTGCCGAAAACCCGCAGGGAGGTGCGGGTGCTCTCCTGCCCGTCCAGGGTGAGGAGGGTGTTCAGGTCGAAGCAGCCGGTGAAGGAGCTTTCCAGGGTACCCTCCAGGGTGATGATGTTCACCAGCTCAGCCAGGCTGGACATAAGGGCCTGTTGCTCCCTGGGAAAGGCGGCGCCATCCATCTGAAACCCCAGGTGGAAGCGCAGGCCGGAGGCGTCCTGATTGGCAAAGGCCAGGCCGGGAACCAGCATGCACAGGCACAGAAGCGCGCACAGGGTGCGGCGGAAAATGGAACGCATGGGGTACCTCGCTTTCTGTTTTTAGCCCCACAGGAGGGACAGGGCGGGAACAATCTGTTTCTTGCGGCTGACCACCCCGGGCAGGAACACATGGTGCTCCGGTGCCTCTGCCACGTTGAAGGCCATGCGGATCACATCCTCATCACCCAGGAAGACCAGCTCGGTGCCTTCACGCAGCACATCGGTCAGCATCAGCAGCTGCAGGTCGTATCCGCGGGCCTGCTTCATCTGCTCCATGGCAGGCAGCAGCTCCGGCAGGCGGGCCAGCACACCCTCCACATCCAGGCAGGTAATCTGCCCAATGCCCAGGTTATGGCCTGCAATGTGGAACTCCTTGAAATCGGTGCTCAGCAGCTCTTCAACGGATTTCCCGGCGCTGGAGCCGATGGAGAAAATCTCTTTGCCCAGGGCCTCCAGGTCAATGCCGGCAATGCGGGCCAGCCGCTCTGCCATGCGGCGGTCGTGGCTGGTGCAGGTGGGGGACTTGAACATAACCGTATCGGACAGGATGGCGGCAGCCATCAGGCCTGCCAGCCGCTGGGAAGGCATCAGACCCCGCTCCTGGTACATGGTGGCAACAATGGTGGTGGTGGAGCCAACAGGCTCGTTCCGCATGAAAACCGGGTTGCCCGTCTGCACATCCGCCAAACGGTGATGGTCGATAATAGCCAGGATTTCCGCCTGCTCCAGCCCCTCAACAGACTGGGCGCGCTCGTTATGGTCCACAAGCACCACACGCTTGCGGCTGGGGCGAATCAGGTGATAGCGGCTCAGGGTGCCAACAACCTTCTGGTTTTCGTCCAGCACCGGGTAGGAGCGGTAACGGCTTTGCAGCACGGCATCGCGCACATCGTCGATATAATCGTCCAGGTGAAAGTGGACAATGTTGTTGATTTGCGCAATGCGGCCAATGGGCATGGCCTGATAAATCATGCGGGCAGCCCGGTAGGCATCGCAGGGTGTGGCAATCATGCAGGTTTTGCTGGACAGGCCCCGGTACTTCTCCGCCAGGCTGGTCTGGCACAGAATAACGCAGCTGGCCTGGGCCTGCAGGGCCTGGGCCACCACGTCCTCCTGCTGACCACAGATAACCACGCTGCCTTCCTTCACGCAGGGTGCGCAGCCGTCGCCGGTGGGCAGGGCAATGACCACATCGCCGGAAATGCTGTCGAACACATCGCTTTCATCGTTGATGATGAGGCCTTCCAGGGCGGAGAGCAGGTTGAACACGGGCACCTGGTCGATGGCAGGGTGCTGGATGGACTCCATGTCCTTCTCCGCAATGCTGCCGGTGGTAATCATGCCAAACAGGTGACCCTGCTCGTCCGTTACGGGCACGGCGGACAGGCCGGTGTTGCTGCGCAGCACCTCCCATGCTCGGCTGACTGCCACGCCGGAGGACAGCATGGGAGGCCTGTCGAAGGCCACGTCCCGCACCTGGGTGCGCACGGTGCCAACGTACATGGGCGGCTCAAAGCCGAAGCGCTCCAGGAGGAAGGTGGTTTCATCGTTGATATGCCCCAGGCGGGCGGCAACATAGTCGCTGTTGCCCAGGGCGTTGTTCAGCGCGGCGTAGGCCATGGCGGACACCACCGAGTCCGTATCCGGGTTACGGTGACCGAAAACATAAATGGGATCCATGGGAATGCCTCCTTCAAGGTGGCGCTATTCTTCATCAACAACTGTCCAGGTAGCCGGGTCGGCATCGATGGCTGTTTCCATAGCCTGGTCGATGGCGGTCTGGGTGTTCTGGTTGGCAATGCCTGTGGCGGAAAGGCCGCAGGCTGCCTGAAACGCTTTCACGGCGGACACGGTGCCGCTGCCAAAGCTGCCATTCACCAGGCCTGCGTCCAGGTACCCCAGGTAGGCCAGCTTTTCCTGCAGGGTTTGCACCTTCAGGCCGCTGTTACCCATGCGCATGGTGTAATCCGCCACGTCGTGCACGGCGCCATAGCCCAGAATGCGGTTGTAGGTCAGGTCGTACACATTGCGCTGCACGGCGGAGGGTGCGTTGCCTTCCAGCACATGCAACTGTACGCTGCCGTTTTCGTCCTGGGTGCAGTATTCCACCATGGCTACATGGTCGGTATCCTGGGTGTTGGTCCAGGTGAAAAACACCCAGTCCCCGGGCTGGGGAATATAGTCCCCGGTGCGGATGTAGCTGTCGCTGCCCTTGAGCCACTGGTAGCCCCAATCCTTCAAAAAACCATTGCGGACAATGTATCTACCCTGCTGGATAAACCAGCTGCGCCCGGTGTTGCTGCCGGAGTAAAGGGGGTACACATGGCGCAAAAGCTGGGTGCCGTAGCGCTGATCCACCTGATCCACGCACCAGCACAGGTATTCGGCGCACCACTGGGCATAGGGGTCGCCGGCCCACTGGCCATACTTGCTCCAGCCGTGGTCACCCTCGGTGTAGCCAACCTCCCCGGCGGCAATCTCCAGCAGGTGGGTCACATAGTCCGGCACATCCCAGGCCGGGGGAATCACGGTGGTTTCCCCATGGGCGGAGGCGCACAAAAGAAGCAGCGCACACACAAGGGTCACCAGCCTCTTCATGGGCAAACCTCCTTACAAGCAAACGGGAATGGTGCCAGTGATGGTGCAGCTGTCCGGGGTCACATGGCACAGGGCGGCGGTGATGCGCACACCGGCGGCATGGGCGTCACGCAGGGCCTGACCAAAGGCAGGGTCGGTACCATCGTTGGGCGCAAGGCCCAGCACATTGTCCCGCTGGATGACAAAGCACACGCCTGCATCGTACCCGGCTTGCCGGGCGGCGATTAACTCCCGCAGGTGTCTGGCGCCCCGCTCCGTGGGCGCATCGGGAAAGCGGGCCATGCCCTTTTCGTCAAACAGGGTGACGCCCTTCACCTCGGCAAAGCCGGGCACATCCCCCAGGCGGTAGGCGAAATCGAACCGGGATGCGCCGTAGCGCACCTCCGGCTGCAGGTCTTTCAGGCCTGGCAGGTATCCACCCTGGCTGGCCCATTCGGCAAAGATGGCGTTGGGGGCCTGGCTGTCCATGTTGATGGTGTAGCCGTCCTTCTCCACAGCTACCAGGTCGAAGCGGGTCTTTCTTGCCGGGTTGTCGCTTTCCTCCAGCCACACGGGGCAGCCGGGCAGCAGCAGCTCCCGGCAGCGCCCGGTGTTCTTCACATGGCAGACGGCGGTTTCGCCATCCACCAGGCAGTGAGCGATGAACCTGTTGGGCCGGGCGAGAAAGGTGGCCTGCCGCAAATGGTGGTAGAGCCTCATTCGTACACCCGGTACACCAGCATCAGCAAGGCACCATCATCGGAGGTATGACCCTCGATGCGGATGGGGAAATCGTAATCGTTGCGGACGCGCAGGTTCAGGTTGTCATTGCCCACGGCGGCATCCACACCATGGGGCAGATACTTAGCGCCGCTGGGCCCATGGGGACGGCGCTGGAGGATGGTCACCTGGGGCAGCTGCATCAGGGCATTGTACAGCGTGGAGGACACCTGGCAGGTGCCGCCACCGTACCCGGGCACGGAGGTGCCGTTCACCAGCACCCAGGCCTTCTGATAGCCGTACTGGGGGCGATAGGGGCCCACGTCCTTGTTGAAGTTCAGGGATTCGCCGGGCTGCATAACGCGGGTCAGGCGCTCGCAGGCCACACGAATGTTGATGATGCGGCTCTTGTTGATGTCCGTCTGCGCCATGGTGTAATAGGAGGTATAGGCGGCAATGGGCGTTTCCTCATTGATGGGCTCATCCGTTGGGGAAACGGGAATCAGGTCGGTCAGGTTGTTCATGTTGATGTAGCCATAGGTGCGCCAGTACAGCACAATGGCCCAGCCGTCCTGAATCTGCCATATGCTCAGCCGGGTGCCCGGGTTCAGAACAACCCAGCTCTCATCACTGTCGCTCATGGACTTGCGCACAGGGCATACATCCGCCGTGGTGGCGATGTAGGCCGCCTTTTGCACGCCATAGGGCGGGGTGTTCACCGGGTCAACAGGGGTGACGGAGGAAATCCTGTCCCGCTTGATGTAGCCAATATCGTCACCGGCCCGGGCAATCACCCATGCGCTGCCAACGTACAGCACGTCAATCTGCTGGTTCTTACCGGCGCTGCCGATGCGCTTGCTTTCCAGGTCGCGCTGGGCAAAGAGGCTGGAGGCATTCTCCACCCGGGCAGTGTAAAGGGCGGGGGAGGAAAGGGTGAAATCCTCCAGGCTGGCCTCCTGATAGGTGGCGCCCACATGAGCCTCCTCGGCAGCGGTGTCATCCACCTCGTCCAGCTGGAGCAGCTCGTCCATCTCCTCCTGGGTGGGCGATTCCTCCTCGCCCAGGGCGGGCAGGGCGGCAAGCAGCAGGCACAGGGCCATCAATAGCGAAAGCAGGCGTTTGAGCATGGGTCAAGGACCTCCTTGGTGCATAAATACCATTCGGTTCATTATATCATCACGAGGCCGAAGCCGCAAGAGTGCAGACGCGGGATTTACAAAACGTGCAAAAAATGCGGCAAGCATGCTGCCTGCCGCAAAGGGTCAGCCGTTGCTGATGGTGTCGTATTCCAGCCGCTCCAGGGCGCCGGTCTGGGCGTTGATGCAGATGGTGATGTCATAGTTCCAGCCGTCCTGAAAAAAGACGGTGTTGAATACCCACACGCGGATACCGTTGGCGCTTTCCTTCAGGGTGCCTATACCGTCCGGGAGAATGGGCGCGTTGTTGTAGCTCAGCGTGGTGGCGGCATCCAGGCCGAACTGCTGCTGGAACGCCTCCCGGGCTGCAGCAAGCGCCTGGCTGGCCGTCATGTCGTTTTCGGTGGGTTCCGTGTCCTGGAGCGGGTCGCCCCAAAGCTCGCTGCCTTCAATGTAGTCATAGTCAATCTCTTCCCCATCCAGGGCGTTTTGCTCCTGGGTAATGGCAGTGGCCTCCCGGGGTGCAGTCTTGCGGGCGTACACCAGCTGCTGCTGGCCCCAGGCCACAGTGTTCAGCTCGGTGGTGTTTTGCCAAAGAGCCGGGTCTGCATTGTCGTTTGACCAGAAAGCAGCAATGAAGCCGCTGTTCTTTTCCACCGTGTAAATGCCGGCAATCCGGCGGTTGACCAGCCCTGTGGCGACAAAGTTCACCACCCAGCCGGTGTCCGTCAGGCGGCAGCTGTCCCGGAAAATGCCCAGGGTGGCCAGGGTCAGGCCGTATTTTTCCATCACGGCGTTGCGGGCCTGGAACACAGCCTCAGCCCGGGTGTCCGGCTTCTGAATGGGGGCGAAGGTTTCGCTGACGGGCTGGGAGGCAATCACATCCGTCCGGGGCACGTGATTCACAATGGACATCGCTGCCACGCACAGCAATACCGCCAGGGCAGCGAAGGCCAGGCCATACCGGGGCGCCCGCCTGGGTGCAGTGCGCCGGCGCAGCCTGCGGCGCACTGCCTGGGACTTGCCCTCGTCCCACTGGATATTGCCCAGCTGGCTGTCTATCAGCTGCTGAAAATCATTGCGTTCAGTTCTCATCGAAATACCACCTTTCCAGCCTGCCGCGAAGGAGGCTGTTGGCCTTGTCAAGCCGCTGCTTGACGGTGGAAGGCGAAATGTGCAGCGCCTCTGCCACCTCTCGGAGCTTCATGCCCTGGTAATACCGCAGCAGCACGGCTTCACGCTGACGCTTGGGCAAGCGCATGACCTCGTTGATTACGGTTGGGTCGGGCCAGATGCTTTCGCAGCTCGGTTCGGGCAGCAGCTCCAGGTTGGCCCTACGGTCAATATGGCGGAGCCATGCGGTGCGCAGGTAATCCCGGCAGGTGTTGATGGCAATGCTCATCAGCCAGGCCCGCTCCCTGCCGGCATCGCGAAGGTCGTCCAGCCGCTGGTAGGCCTTGACGAAGGTGTCCTGCACTGCGTCCTCGGCCAAGG
The DNA here is from genome assembly GCA_964391995.1 of uncultured Faecalibacterium sp. Taxonomy (GTDB): domain Bacteria; phylum Bacillota; class Clostridia; order Christensenellales; family Aristaeellaceae; genus UBA11524. Next base: position 8,676 of record CAYMOM010000035.1, on the reverse strand, counting down.
CCGCATCCCGCAGGTACAGGGTGCACATTCGCAATAGCTGGGTGCCGTACTGCGTCATCAGCCGCTCCAGTGCGGCATCTCTGCTGGGCATCAGGTCGGTTTGCATGGGAGAGCCTCCTTTCACCCGTGTAGACGGATGCTGGAAGAAAAATGGATACATTCTGATGAGAAAAAGCGACCCAAAGGCCGCAAGGTAAAAGTGACAAAAAAACCTCCCCCTTGGCAGGCGAACAATCCGCCTGCCAAAAGGGAATTCTTAAGGGATGAAATCCTTTATACAGGGCGCAGGGACAGCGTCCCTGCAAGCAGCGCCCTTAGGCCCGCAGGGTGGCGCTGTGCTTGTCGGCGGCGGTGCGGAGAATCTTGTCCATGGCCTTGGTGATTTCCGCATCGGTCAGGGTGTGATCGGCGCCGCGGAAAATGAAGGAGAAGGCCACGGATTTCATGTTCTCGCCCAGGGCGGCGGAACGGTATACGTCAAAGAGCTTCACATCCTCCAGGATGGCGCCGGCGGCCTGGGCCATGTCCGCCATCAGGGGGCCAACATGCACATCTTCCGCCATCACCAGGGACAGGTCACGGGTCACGGCGGGGAAGCGGGGCATGGGTTTCACGGTGCCCATGGGCTTGCGCAGGCGAGCCAGCTGATCCATATCCAGCTCGGCAATGTAGGCGCGCACGGGCATATCAAAGGCCTCGCGCACGGCGGGGTGCACCTCGCCCAGGCAGCAGACCTGCTCATCCCCGGCCATCAGGATGGCCTTGCGCCCGGGGTGCAGGTAGCTTTCGCCGCGGGCTTCCACCACGGTTTCAATGCCCAGGGCGGAAAGCAGGCGTTCCACAGCACTGCGCAGGGTGAAGAAGTCCTCATCCTTGCCGTATACGCCCAGGCACAGCTTCTGGGTTTCCACAGGCAGGTTCTCTCCGGTGCGCTCCTCGCCGTCAAACACGGCGGCAGCCTCGAACAGGCGGGCGGACTCGTTGCTGCGGTTCATGTTCAGGGACAGGGTGGACAGCATGCCGGGCACCAGGGTGGTGCGCATAACGCTGGTGTCCTCGCCCAGGGGATTGCGGATGGGCAGCTGCACCAGCCGGGGGTCATCCTGGGAAAGATCCAGCTTTTCCACCGTCCGGGGATTGACGAAGGAGAAGTTCAGAATTTCATAGAAGCCCATGCCCACCAGGTGGCGGGTGACCTCATCCTTCAGCCGCATGCGGGGGGAGCGGCAGCCGGGGGTGGTGTCGCCACGGAGCAGGGTGGAAGGAATATGGTCGTAGCCGTACACCCGCAGCGCTTCCTCGGACAGGTCGGCCTCGCCGTCCACGTCCTGGCGGTAGTCGGGCACGGTTACAGTCAGAAGGTCGCCATCCCGCTGCACGCCGAAGTTCAGCTTCTCCAGAATGCTGACGATTTCATCGGCAGGAATATCCACGCCGGTGCGGTGGACGATCCGCTTGATGGAGCCGGTGACCACCTGCTGCTTTGCAGGCTCGGGGTACACATCGATGATGCCGGACACCACATCGCCGGCATCCAGCTGGTTGATCATCTGGCAGGCCCGCTGCATGGCTTCCATGGCGGTCTTGACGGATACACCTTTTTCAAACCGGGCGGAGGACTCGGTACGGATGCCCAGCGCGCGGCTGGTGATGCGGGTGGCAGCCCTGTCGAACACGGCGCATTCGAACATCATGGTGTGGGTCTTTTCGGTGATTTCGGATTCCTCACCGCCCATGATGCCTGCCACGCAGGAAGGCTTCACCGCATCGCAGATCACCAGCTGGCCGGGGGTCAGGTTGTGCTGCTTGCCGTCCAGGGTGGTGATGTGCTCACCCTCTGCGGCCTTGCGGACGATGATGTGGTTGCCCTCCACCATGTCCAGGTCAAAGGCGTGCATGGGATGACCGGTTTCCAGCATGATGAAGTTGGTAATGTCCACCACGTTGTTGATGGAGCGCATGCCGGCGCCGTTCAGGTACTTGCGCAGCCACATGGGGCTGGGGCCCACGCGCACATCCTTCACCACCCGGGCAATGTAGCGCGGGCACAGGTCGGTGGCCTCAATGTCCACCTTCACATAGTTGTGCACGTCGCCGCCGCATTCCTTCACGGTGATTTCGGGCTTGGCGAAGGTGGTGCCGCAGGCCACGGCGGTTTCACGGGCAATGCCCCACACGCTCAGGCAGTCGGGCCGGTTGGCCAGCACTTCAAAGTCCATCACGGTGTCGTCCATGCCCAGGATCGGCTTCACATCGCTGCCCACGGGGTAATCCTCGTTAAAAATCAGCAGGCCGGCTGCGCCCACATGGGGGTAGACCTCCACCGGCACGCCCAGCTCGTCGCCGCTGCAAAGCATGCCTTCGCTGACCACACCCCGGAGCTTGCCCTTCTTGATTTTCACGCCGCCGGGCAGCTTGGCGCCAATCTTTGCCACAGGCACCAGAATGCCTGCCTGGCAGTTGGGTGCGCCGCAGACGATGTTCAGCGGCTCGCCTTCGCCCACATCCACGGTGGTTACATGCAGGTGGTCGCTGTCCGGATGGGGTTCACAGGTCAGCACACGCCCCACAACCACGTTCTCCACTTCGGCGCCCTGAACCTCATAGCCCTCAACGCCATTGCCGATCATAATCATCTTGTTCTGATATTCTTCGGCGGAAACCGGAATATCCGCATATTCCTTAATCCATTGCATCGGTACCTTCATACCTGTATTCCTCCTTAAATTACTTCCATGCGCAAACACTCAAAAGGAACCCAAATCCTCAATCGCAAATCGGGATTCTTAAGGGCTGAAAGCCCTTAAGCGGAGTCCAGAGGCAGAGCCTCTGGCGGGATTGTCAAGGGCAGCGCCCTTGACCCTCTGGTTACCTGAACTGGCTGAGGAAGCGCACATCGCCTTCGAAAAGGAGGCGCAGGTCGGTTACGCCGTAGCGCTGGGCGGTGATGCGGTCGATGCCGATGCCGAAGGCAAAGCCGGAGTAGACAGCGGGGTCGATGCCGCACATTTCCAGCACCTTGGGGTTCACCATGCCGCCGCCCAGCACCTCAATCCAGCCGGTGCCCTTGCACACCCGGCAGCCTTTGCCGTGGCAGGCGGCGCAGGTCAGGTCCACCTCGGTGGAAGGCTCGGTGAAGGGGAAGAAGCTGGGACGGAACCGGGTGGTGATGCCCTTGCCGTACAGCCGCTCGGCAAAGGCGTTCAGGGTGCCGCGCAGGTCGGCCATGGTTACATCCTTGTCCACCACCAGGCCTTCAATCTGGTGGAAAACCGGGCTGTGGGTGGCGTCCATCTCATCGGCACGGTACACACGCCCGGGGCAGATCACCCGGATAGGCGGCTTGCGGCTGAGCATGGTGCGGGCCTGAATGGGGCTGGTGTGGGTGCGCAGCACAATGTTGTCATCCACATAGAAGGTGTCCTGTGCATCCCGGGCGGGGTGGTTCTTGGGGATGTTCATCAGCTCGAAATTATAGTGATCCAGCTCAATTTCCGGGCCTTCCACCACCTGGAAGCCCATGCCGGTGAAGCAGTCCACCACTTCATTCAGCACCAGGTTCATGGGGTGTGCGCTGCCTTCCCTGGGCATGGGCACAGGCTGGGTGACATCGATGGTTTCCCGCTTCAGCGCGGCCTCCTGGGCCAGCTTCTTCAGGCGGGCCTGCTTGTCCTCCAGCATGGCGGTGAACTTCTCCCGGGCCTCGTTGATCATCTGGCCGGCGGCGGGCCGCTCCTCGGGAGCCAGCTGCCCCATGCCCCGCAGAAGGGCGGTCAGTTCGCCCTTTTTGCCCAGCACCTTCACCCGCAGGGCGTCCAGGGCCTGCAGGCTTTCGCAATCAGCCAGCTCCGCGGTGAGCAGCTGTTTCATCTGCGCAATCTTTTCCTTCATGGTTTAACCTTCCTTTCTTCTGCAAACAAAAAACCTTCGTCCCCTAAAGGGACGAAGGCGAATTGCCGCGTGTTACCACCCTGATTCCGCACCCGGGCATGTGCCGTGATGCGCTCGCTGCCGATTACGGGGCCGATCCGTCGCCGCCTAATGAGGGAAGAACACCCCGTTCAGCAGCGCAGCTCAGGAGGGAATTTCCGGAAGGCTCGTCAGGGTGCTTGCACCATGTGCACCCCTCTCTTGGGCCAGCCCTGGCTCCGGCATTGTCTCCGTCGTCGCCTTTTCAATATCAGATGGATTATACCACGATTTTTTCCCCATTGCAACATGAAAGTTTGCAAATAAAAATCCGGACGAATCATCGTCCGGACGTGGTGCGGGAAACAGGACTTGAACCTGCATGAAGAAAGCCCTCACTAGAACCTGAATCTAGCGCGTCTGCCAATTCCGCCATTCCCGCAGAACTATTGTAGTTTATCACTTATTTTGCGCCCTGTCAAGCCTTTTGTGCCATTCCGGCGAAAAAGGGCGGAGGAAAGTGCTGGTAGCGGGACTCGAACCCGCACGCCTTGTGAGCAGGGGATTTTAAGTCCCCGGTGTCTGCCATTCCACCATACCAGCGGGCAGGAAAAGTATATCATCCCTTGCCGGGTGCGTCAAGCTCTTCCGGCTCATAAACGGGCACGCCCAGGGCGGCCAGCGCGGCAGCCAGGGCGCCCTGACCGGGCAGCAGCTTGCTGGAAAAAGTGCCATCGTACACCTGGCGGGCGCCGCAGGTTGGGCTGCGGGGCTGGAGGATCGCCATGTCCACATGCCCCATGCCAGCCAGGCTGTCCGCCACACCCTGGCGGTACAGCGCATCCACATCGGTGCCGAATTCATCCACCAGCCGCCCGGCGCGGATCTCCACCCGGGGGCGCGGGGACGGCATGCCGCAGCGGCGCTCCGGGCACAGGGGTACCACCTGGTGCCCCTGAACAAAGGCAGCCACCTTCTCGTTATAGTTGTTGCCGCCGTTGTATTTGCAGTTTTCGCCCAGCAGGCAGGCGGACACAGCAATGCGCATCAGCTTTCCAACCCTTCCTTGATCTCCCGGCCTTCCCGCAAAAGCCTGGTCATGGTGTCCCGGTCGTTATCCCGCAGGGCATCCCGGTATTCGGTCATGCGGGCCACCAGGTTTTCCACCTCGGGCAGCAGGGCCTCTCTGTTGTCGAAGAAAAGCTCCGTCCACATACCCTCGTTCAGGCGGGCCACACGGGTCATGTCTGCGAAGGAACCGGCGGAAAAGCCCTTGTGCCGCTGGGCCAGGGGTGTTTTCACATACGCGCTGGAAACAATGTGGGCCAGCTGGCTGGTGTAGGCAATCATCTCATCGTGGGTTTTGGGCGTGGTGAACTGCACCCGGCGGAAGCCCAGATCCATAAAGAAATCCCGTGCCTGCTGCAGCAGCTCCGGCGCTTCATCGCCCATGGGGGTCAGGATCATGCTGGCGTTGTCGAACAAATCATCCTTGGCGTACTTGAAGCCGGAAAACTCCCGGCCGGCCATGGGGTGTCCGCCAATAAAGTGCCAGCTGCCTTCCCGGGCCAGGGGTGCCAGGGGGCGGCAAATCTCCTGCTTCACGCCGCCGCAGTCGATGACCAGGGCGCCGGGCTTGAACAGGGGGGCGTGCTCGCTGATCCACTCCACAATGGCAGCAGGGTACAGGGCCACCAGCACCATATCGCAGGCGGGCAGGTTGCGGTCGTCCAGCTCCTCGTCCATGGCGTCCATTAGCTGGGCCTGCAGGATGGTCTGCAAATCAATATCGCAGGCCAGCACCCGATGCCCGGTGCGCAGCTTGATGGTTTTCGCCAAAGAGCCGCCAATCAGCCCCAGGCCCACAATGCCAACATTCATACAAAAAATCCTCCGTTCTGCCGAAGCACGGTGATGCTACCGTATTCGACACAGCGGAGGGGAAATCCTGCTTGCTGTCCAGGGGCAGGTCAGGCATCAAAGGTTTGGACAACCTGGCGAATTTTCATGGCAGACTGGATGAACCAGTCAAACAGCGGTGTCCAGCTTTCAGGACCTTTCTTGATGTCCCCCGGCATGGTGGCAAGGATGCGGCACGCTTTCGTCGATTCTATCCATTCCAGTTTGGTGCCACACATCTGTTCAATTTCCGCCTGATTTGTTTTGAACTTCTGGAAAAGTAGTTTGTTATCGGATATATATAGATACGCTCCTATGCGCCGCTTTTGTGTATCAACCGAGAGGTTGAGACTATATATTGACTTTCCCAAACTTAGCGTATACCAATTGTGAGGAAGTGCCTTACGTTCATTAAAGCACTTCGCAAACTCTGGCTTTACAAACGCATAGTCACGGAACGCCTGCCAAAACTCCATTTGCAATTTTTTTGTTTCTGAAAGTCCTTCAACCGCCTTCACAGACTTCGCCCAATCGTTGGGGCGCTCCACCACATTGAACTTGGGCGCGTAGGGCGAATCGTTTATCTGCCACAGCTCGATTTCCACAAGGAAGATGCCAATGTTGCTGTCCATGTGCTGGTTCAGCCATTCCACAGCCTGGCGGTGCTCGTCCCGGGCGTGCTTGACAATCCAGATAAGCACTTCTGCGTCCTTGCCGGAAGCATAGGTGATGATCTTCCCCAGATGGTCGTGGTTGGTGTCCTCCAGCTGGTTCTCAATAATGATTTTCCTGCCGGTACCATCCTCGGTGGCAAACAAATCAACGCTAAAGCCGCCAACGGAGGATTCCAGTTCTTCCAAAACAATGTCTATGCCGATTTCCGCGGATAGTTTTGCCAGGTTTTCTTCTTCGGCTAACCATTTGGAAAAATCGTGGGCTTCATGCGACCACACGGAGCGCAAATCATCAATCTGCTTGATTGTCCCTAATGTTTTCATGGCTGCTCCTTTTGCAGAGTCGTTTATACATAATTCGCCCACATCTTTGTAGACGTGGGCGCATCCTTACGCATTCACCGTTTCGCCTTGGGCGGCCTGCTTTTCGCCCACCTTGGGCACATGGTACTCCACCTTGGGGTCATAGCGGATGGACTCCGGGGGGACTTCCAGCAGCTCCGGCTGGTTCAGGCAGTTGCTCATGGTGGCAAAGAAGCCCGCATAGTGGGCGCCGGAGCACACACGCTCGTCCGCCGTAATGCCGATGGGCAGAAGGCGCTTCATCCGGGGCTGACCGTTTTCCATCACCATGGTGCGCTCCACGGAACCCATGCCGAAGAACAGGCTGGTGGAACCAAAGTTGTAAATGTGGTGGTTCACATGGTGCAGGCCGATGGATGCGTTGTTGGTAATGTACATGCTGGTGTGGAAGGGCAGCTCGTCCAGCAGGGCACCGGGGCACAGGCCGTAGCGGTCCAGCAGGCGCACAAGATAGACCAGCACCGTGGGCAGGCCGGGCACCGCCAGCGCAGCCCGGGCCAGCTTGTCGGCAAAGTTGGCGGTTTCATCGCCCCGGTTGGCATTGATGACGGCGTTCATCCGGTCGCGCACGTCATAGATGGTGTCCGTCAGGTCGTACTTGATTTTCACAGCGGTTTCGCCGCCGGCGGCATCCTGCGGATCCTTCAGCATGGTGAAGGACACGGTGCAGTTGCTGCGGGAGTAAAACTGCTTGTTCATGATGAAGCGGTTGATTTCCGGGTGCTGGCTCACCGCCCGGACAAAGGAGGCAATGATGATCTGCATGAAGGTGATCTTCTCGCCCTGGGCGCTTTGCCTGGCAATGTAGCGGGCCAGCATTTCGTAGTCCACCTTGTGCTGCAGAAACACCTGGGCATCGCAGCGCATGGGCATCAGGTAGGGGGTGATGCGGACAGTGGGGTCAATGTCGCTGACCCGCCGCCCGTCGGGACGGAATCCAAACATGGGCACAACCTCGCTTTGTCGATGATTTGTGACAGAATGATGGCAAAATGAAAAAGGACACAATGTCACAAATACATTGTATCCAAATGAAGTTTTTTGTCAATCCCATTATTCCAGCAGGGAAACCCGATCCACGCCGTCGATCTCCTGCACCTGGACGGCCACACGCTCGCTGTGGGAGGTGGGGACATTCTTCCCCACAAAGTCCGCCCGGATGGGCAGCTCCCGGTGGCCCCTGTCCACCAGCTCCGCCAGGCAGATGCGGGCAGGCCGCCCCTGGTCGATCAGGGCATCCAGGGCGGCCCGGGCGGTGCGCCCGGTGTAGATCACATCATCCACCAGCACCACCAGGCGCCCGTTGATGTCCACCGGCAGGGAGGCCTTCAGCAGGCGCGGCTGCTCGTCAATGGCGGTCAGGTCGTCCCGGTAAAGGGTGATGTCCAGTTCCCCCACAGGCACCTGTATGCCTTCAAAGCGTTCAATCAGCGCTGCCAGCCGCTGGGCCAGGGGCACGCCACGGCGGCGGATGCCCACCAGCACAATGTCCCTGGCGGGGGTCAGCTGCTCCAGAATTTCATGGGCCATGCGGGTCAGCGCCCGCTGCATGGCAGGCCCGTCCATCAGGTGGGCCTTCATGCCCTGGCTTTCCATGGCGATTCCTCCTTGCGAAGGGAATGAAAGGGGCATGCTTCACGGGGAAGCATGCCCCAATAGCTTGTTTTGAACCGTTACGCTTCCTCGCCGGTGCGCTTGTTGAAAAGCACGTTCACCAGAATGCCCGCAATCAGGCCGGTGGCGATGGAGCTGATCTGCACGGGGCCGAAGTTCAGCGTCAGGCCGCCAATGCCGCACACCAGGATGGCTGCCACAACGAACAGGTTGCGGT
>CAYMOM010000034.1:0-16495 GCA_964391995.1 uncultured Faecalibacterium sp. | reverse complement strand
GGCAAAGCCGGAAACGCCCCGCCCGCGCGGCAAAGCCCCGCGATACGAATGAAGTTAGAGGGCCTGCGGGCCCTCCGACACCTCCCAAAGTTTTTTGACAGTCTGACAGGACGGAGTGAACATGCTCCGCCCTGTTTTTTAGATGACCGGCTGCATCACGGCTGATGATCCCAAACGTAAACCAACCTGTCCTGCTTGCCGCCGGGCATGTCGTACACCCGGGGGATGCGCTCCACCAGGCGGAAGCCCAGCTTGGCCAGCACATGCTGCATGCGGGTGTTGCCGCCCATGGTGTCCGCCCAGATATGCTCCACGCCATATTCCCGCACAGCCTTTTCCATGGCAAGCCCCATGGCAGCGGTGCCGTAGCCCCGGTTTTTGCAGGTGTCATCCACCATAACCAGGCCAATCTCACACTTCCTTGCTGCCCTGTCAATGCGCTTCAGGGCAAGGCTGCCCACGGCTGCATCATCGGCAAAAATGCCGAAGGTGGGATACCACCCGCGCCGGGATTCATCATAATCAAAGGCTCTGTCCACCTGCTCAAAGCTGTAGCGGTAGGAACGGGGATCCATCATCGGGTCAGCCACATAGCGCCGGTAAAAATCATGGTACTCCTGGCGCGTAAACGGGCGCAGGGTAATCATCAAACTGCCCCCCTACAGCACATACAGATAGATGGAGAAAAAGTGCAGGATGGTGCCAATCAGGCAGAAAAAGTGGAAGATGGAGTGGAAATAGCGCTTCTTTGCCCCGATGCCGTACAAAATGGCGCCCACCGTGTACGCCACGCCGCCCCACACCAGCAGGGCCATGCCGCCTTGGGGAATGGCAGCTGTCATGGGGCCATAGGCGAGGACGATCATCCACCCCATGACCAGATACAGCGCCACGGATATTTTGGAAAACTTCTTCAGGCTGACGGCGTTCAGCACAATCCCCAGCACAGCCGTGGCCCATATGATGCCAAACAGCCACCAGCCCAGGGTGCCGCGAAGGGAAATCAGGGTGTAGGGCGTGTAGGTGCCGGCAATCAGCATGAAGATGGTACAGTGGTCAATCACGCGGAAAACCCGCTTGGCCTTGTTGACCTTCAGGGCGTGATACAGGCAGGACATCAGGTACAGAACAATTACAGTAAAGCTGAAAATGATGCCGGAAACAATATGATATGCATCATGGGAAGGAGCACACTTCACCAGGCACAACACCAGCGCTGCAATGCCCAGCAGCGCGCCGACACCGTGGGTGATGGCGTTCAGCAGCTCCTCGCAAAGGTTATAAGAGGGGATTGAGATTCGGTGCTTTTGTTCGTCTGTTTGGGACATATGCTTTCTCCGATCGTTTACTTCACCAGGCGATAAAGGGAAATAACCTTGCCCAGAATGGTCACCTCATCGGCATAAATCGGCTCCATGCTGCTGTTCTCAGGCTGCAGGCGGAAGTGCCCGTTTTCCTTGTAAAAGCGCTTCACGGTGGCGGAATCGTCAAGCATGGCAACAACGATTTCGCCATTGTTGGCCTCGGCCTGCTTTTTCACCACAATGTAGTCGCCATCCAGAATGCCGGCCTCGATCATGCTGTCGCCCCGGACAAGCAAAATGAAATGCTCGCCGTCCCCCAGCATCACCTCAGGAATGGCTACATAATCCTCCAGGTTTTCCTCGGCCAGAATGGGCTGGCCTGCGGTAACCCGGCCAACAACAGGCACGGCGGTGGAGTTGTTCCGCACAAAATTCGGGTCGCCAACAATCTCCATGGCTCTGGGTTTCATGGCATCACGATGGAGCAGACCGCGCTTTTCCAGGCGCTGCAAATGCCCGTGTACGGTTGAAGTGGACTTCAGGCCCACAGCGTTGGCAATCTCACGGACAGACGGGGGATAGCCCTTTTGCTGGATCTCGGCCTTGATGAAATCAAGAATGCGCTGCTGGTTATCGCCACGGGGACGCTGCATGAAAAATCGCCGCCTTTGCTTTCATTTTCTTCATTATAGCATATGTGCAAGAAAAAATCAAACATACGTTCTCAATTTCTTGCACAAAAAGAAAACCTATGTTATAATAAAACCAGGAGATGATCATGATGGCACTGAAGAAGCGCTGCGTTTTGGAAGACAAGGAGTGTACCGGCTGCGGCGAGTGCGACCGCTGCGACCTGGATCCCAGCAAGGTTTGCGACAACTGTATGAAGTGCGTCAATGGCGATGCGGAATATCGCGCCATTATGGTGGAGGATTTCGAGCTGCAGGCAGAGTTCGAAGCCAGACAGAGCGGACAGAGTCCGGAGAAAGACGAGCACCGCTGCGATTGCGGCTGCCAGCACCATCACCATTAAGTAACGGGCTTTTCCGGCTGGCTGGCAAAGCCCATGGGGGCATCATCTTCCTCGGCCTCGGTGCCGGGCAGGCGGACGTAATCCGCTGCCATGCGCCGCCGGGCATCGGTCATGTCGGCATAATGCTTTCGGGTGGTGTCCACAGAGGAATGGCCCAGCACATCCGCCACCAGGTAAATATCGCCGGTGGCGTTATACAGGTTGGTGGCAAATGTGCTGCGGAGCTTGTGCGGGCTGATCTTCGGTTTCAGCGGTGCTGCCACCATGGCATATTTTTTTACCAGGTTCTGCACGGCCCGCTGGGTGATGCGGCGCTTCTGCAGGGAAAGAAACAGGGCGTCCTCGTGTCCGGGGAGTGCCTCAATTTTGCTGCGCTCCTCGATGTATTCCGCCAAAGCGGTAGCAACCTCTGCCGGAAAATACAAAACCACCTGATTTCCACCCTTCCTGGTGACCAAAAAGGCGTTTTCTTCCAGGTTGATGTCCGAAAGGTTTATACCCACACATTCGGAAACGCGGATGCCTGTGCCCAGAAACAGGGAAAGCATGGCATAATCCCGCTTGGCGGTGATTTTCTGAAAGCGCCGTTGGCCTTCGCTCATGCCTTCGCCGGTTTCAGCCTGGGTGAGCATTTTCACCATCTCGTCACGGTTCAGGCGAAGGATCGGCTTTTCGTGAATTTTTGGCAGCGGAACCAGCAGCGTGATGTTGGCTGGGATCCGGTGGTTTTTGAACAGAAAATCATACAGGGAGCGGATGGAACACAGCTTTCGCTTGATGGCCAGGTCGTGGTTCACCAGGGCCTTCACGGGCTGGTCGGCATTTTCCGCATCCTCCTTGAAATAATAGGTCAGGTACTCCACATACGCCGTCAGATCGCTCTGAGATACTCTGGACAGGTCTTCATCCGTCCAAAGGATCAAATCCTTATCTGAGAAGGCCACACGCTCGGCTTGCAGAAAGTGAAAAAAGGTGCGCAGGTCAATGGCATAGGCCAGCCGGGTAAAGGTGCCGGTGGTCACCGCAATACTGCGCAGAAAGTCAGAGCAGGCCTGGGGCAACTGGCGGGTGATGGCGCGTATCTGCAATATGCGCTGGGCATCCACTTGATCGCGGTAGGCTGAATCTGCCATACGCCTTTCTCCCTTCTTTATATGGTCAACTATTCGTGAAACTGTGGTTTAGCGAATAGTTGGAGAAGCATGGATAAGCGGGTGAGCGCTCTCGCCCACCCGGACATTACTCCTCTTCCTTGGCGGTGTTCATGCGGCGATATTCCTCAATGGCTCCCCTGGCCAGCTCGTCACAGCGGTTGTTCTGGGGATGATCCGCATGGCCCTTGACCTTGATGAACTGCACATTGTGCTTCTTGGTCTGTGCCAGCAGGATAAACCAAAGGTCCTGATTCTCCACAGCCGTGCCGCTGGAGGTCTTCCACCCTTTCTTCTTCCAGCTGTCAATCCAGTGATCGTTAAAGGCCTGAATCATATAGTTGGAATCGGAATAGAGCTTCACATCGCAAGGCTCCTTCAAAGCGCCCAGGGCGCTGATGGCTGCAAAAAGCTCCATGCGGTTGTTGGTGGTTCCGGCCATGTAGCCGCTCATTTCCTTGCGGTGCGGGCCAAATTCCAGAATGGCTCCCCAGCCGCCCGGCCCGGGATTGCCCGAGCAGGCGCCGTCCGTATAGATGTTCACCTTTTTGCGGGGTGCGCTCTCCATGCTGATTCTCCCCTCTTATTTGGACATTGTTCGGGATTTTTCTGCACACGCGCCCATGGCGTCCATCACAGCGGCCCGGAAGCCTTTGCGCTCCAGCTCTTCCACCGCTTCAATGGTGGTGCCGCCAGGCGAACACACGGCATCCTTCAGGCTGGCGGGATGGGTGCCGGAGGACAGCACCATCAGCGCGCTACCCAGCACGGACTGGGCAGCCATTTCATAGGCGCAGGCCCTGGGCAGGCCTTCCTTGACGCCTGCATCCGCCATGGCTTCAATCAGCATGAAAATATACGCCGGGCTGGAGCCGCTGATGGCAGTTACCCCATCAAACAGCCTTTCCGGCAGTATCACCGTCCGGCCCACGGCATCGAAAATGCCTTTGGCAAAGTTAAAATCATTCTTGGAAAAGGTGGTGTCATCGCACAGGGCAGTCATGCCCTCGCCCACCATGGCGGGGGTGTTGGGCATCACCCGGAGATAGGTGGCAGTGGTGCCCTCCAGGGCTTGGGCCAGCATGGCGGTTGTCCAGCCGGCAGCAATGGACACAATGGCCTTGCCGTTCAAACCTTCGCGAACCTCATCCAGCACGCCCTGAATGTAGTGCGGCTTCACCGCCAGAATGATCATATCGCTCTGGGCCACCAGATCCATGGCGGAATCGCAGTAGACGGCGCTGGGAATCTCCTTGGAAAGCTCCTCCATCCGGCGGCGGCTGACATCGCACACCACGGCCTGGCTGGCCTTGATGTACCCAGCATCCAGCATGCCCCGCAGAATGGCGCCGCCCATGTTGCCTGCACCAATGAAACCAATCCGCATGCCCACTCCCCCTTTGGGTTCCTTTAGCGCTATTATAGCATGCTAGCGGGGTTTGTCAAGCAAATCCACCAGGCCTGAGGCTGGCACGCCCGAACAATTGTTAAATTGCATGCTGTAATTGTAAATAGTTTGTCATAGTGTTTAAAAAAAAGACACATATGTTATGATGAAGTCACGAAATACCAAAAAAGGAGGAATGAACCATGAGAAAGTTTGCACTGCTTCTGCTGGCGCTGGTTTTGGCCCTGGGCTGCATGACCCAGGTGAAGCATGTGCTTATGGCCTACGCCCGCGGCCTGGATACCGCCAGCTACGCCGTGCCCGGGGGCATCACCGCCATTGGCAAGGATGCCTTCTACAAGAATGATGTGCTGACCGGCATCACCCTGCCCGAAGGCGTTGCCTTCATTGATGCCGGTGCTTTCAGCTATTGTTCCGCGCTGGAGAGCATCTAACTGCCCGGCACCCTGGCAGCCATTCGCAGCTGCGGCTTTGAAGCCTGCTCTGACCAGCCTGACCATCATCGGCGGTGCCGGCCCTGCCGCAGAAAAGTTCTGCCAGGCCAACGGCATACCCTTTGAGCTTGCCAAGTAACGTTTTCCTTCTTCTTCGCCCCGTGTTCCACTGCGGAATGCGGGGCACTTTTTTGCCAAACCGCCTTGTATCTTTCCAATATCTATGATACAATGAGTGCAGAAAGCGTGCGTTACCTTTTTCAGGTGCGCCGCTGTCTAAAACGTTTTCGAACCATGTACAACCAAGGAGGAATCCTCATGCAGTACGGTTACTTCGACGATAAGGCACGGGAGTATGTCATCACCAATCCCCGTACCCCCATGGCCTGGGCCAACTACCTGGGCGACCCGGAATACGGCGCCATCGTAACCCAGAACGCCGGCGGCTACAGCTTTGTCAAGTCCGGCGCGGCAGGCCGCATCCTGCGCTACTCCTTCAACCAGTTTGACGAGCCGGGCCGCTATGTCTACCTGCGGGACGACGAGACCGGCGACTACTGGTCTGCCTCCTGGCGGCCTGTGGAAAAGCCCCTGGAACAGTACAAGACCATCACCCGCCACGGCACAGCCTACACCGAGATTGAGAGCGAGTACGCCGGCATTGCCAGCAAGGTGCTGTACTATGTGCCCCGTGGCGCCACCCATGAGGTTTGGCGCGTGGAAGTGACCAACAAGTCCGACAAGCCCCGTACCATTTCTGCCCTGTCCTACTGCGAGTTCACCACCGAGTCCAACTACGAGCAGGACTTGGTCAACCTGCAGTACACCCAGTTCATCACCACCACCACCTTCCATGATGATTTCATCCTGGAGCACATCAACCAGTTCTGCCATGTGGGCGAAAACGGCGAGAACGGCTCCGAGCGGTTTTTCGGCCTGGCTGGCGGCAAGGTGAAGAGCTACACCGGCCACCGGGAGCACTTCCTGGGCCGCAACCGCTTCCACAATCCCCAGACCGTCATCGATGGCGATTTGGGCAACAAGCTGAACTTCAACGGCAATCCCTGCGGCTCCCTGCACACGGTACTGGAGCTCCAGCCCGGCGAAAGCAAGACCATCGCCTTCGTGCTGGCCATGAAGGGCCCTGCTGAAGCCCGGAAGCTGCTGGATTCCTATGCCGATGTGAAGGCCAAGGTGGATGCGGAGCTTCAGGAGCTTATCACCTACTGGCACGGCAAGCTGGCTGCCCTGCAGGTGAACACCCCCGATGACAACTTCAACACCATGATCAACACCTGGAACGCCTTCCAGTGCTTCATCACCTTTGTGTGGAGCCGCGCCGCTTCCCTCATTTACTGCGGGCAGCGCAACGGCCTTGGCTATCGCGACACCGTGCAGGACATTCAGGGCATTATCCACCTGGATCCCCAGATGGCTAAGGAGCGCCTGGTGCACATGCTGTCCGCCCAGGTGCACCACGGCGGCGGCTTGCCCCTGGTGAAGTTCACCCACAATGCCGGTCATGAGGATTCCCCCGAGGACGAAAGCTACGTCCGCTCTACCGGACATCCCCACTACCGTGCCGATGATGCCCTGTGGCTGTTCCCCACCGTATACAAGTACATTGCCGAAACCGGCGATATTGCCTTCCTGGACGAGGTTGTTCCCTACGCCACCCACGGCGAAGGCACCGTGCTGGATCATCTGAAGCGGGCCATTGACTTCTCCATGAACCATCTGGGCGCCCATGGCATGCCTGCCGGCCTCCATGCTGACTGGAACGACTGCCTGCGCCTGGGCGCTGCTGGCGAAAGCTCTTTCGTTGCCATGCAGCTGTACCTGGCGCTGACCCAGCTGGACGAAATGATGCCCCAGAAGCCTGAAAATGAGGAATACCGCGCCTACCTGCGTGAGAAGGCTGCCGAGCAGAAGAAGCTCATCAACCAGCACTTCTGGGAGGACGACCGTTTCCGCCGTGGCTATTCCGAGGATGGACAAATCATCGGCAGCAAGGCGAACCCCGAGGCCTCCATGTGGCTGAATCCCCAGTCCTGGTCCGTAATCTCCGGCCTCGCCACCGATGAGCAGGCTCAGGCTGCCATGGAATCCGTCCACAAGCTGCTGAACACTCCCTTCGGCGTGGAAGTCATGGCACCCTGCTACAAGGAGCATGCCTTCAACGGCGCCAACATGCTGCTGTTCAACCCCACCACCAAGGAAAACGGAAGCATCTTCTGCCAGCCCCAGGGTTGGGTCATTCTGGCTGAATCCCTGCTGGGCCACGGCGACCGTGCCTTCCAGTACTTCAAGGAGAGCTGCCCTGCCGCCTACAACGACCGCGCCGACCTGCGCGAGTGCGAGCCCTACGTCCACACCCAGTTCATCGAGGGGCATGAATCTCCCCAGCCCGGCCGCGCCCATGTGCATTGGCTGACCGGCACCGCCTCTACCGTGATGGTTGGCTGTGTGGAGGGCATCCTAGGCCTGCGTCCTACCCCCGAAGGCCTGGTTATCTCCCCTGCCATTCCCGCTGAGTGGGACGGCTTCACCATGGAAAAGACTTTCCGTGGCAAGCAGCTGCACATCACCGTGGACAACACGGCCCACCACCAGGGCGGCGTACAGAAGGCCCTGGTCAACGGTGTGGAAGTCACCGGCGTTCTCACCGATGATGTGCTGACCGATGGCGCCAACATCACCGTAATTATGTAAACCAACATCAAAGGCCGACCCGGAAATCGCCGGGCCGGCCTTCCTTATTGTATTCACTTTTTCAAATTATCTTCCTTATTGAAAAATGCCTTCTCCAGCATGGCATACTCCTGAGCGGTGCATACTTCCCTGCACTTTTGCTGAGAGGCCGCAGAGCGTTCCAGCATGGCGTTGATTTTCCCGCAGGGAAACTCGCTGCACTGATTGCACTTTTCCACGCCGTGACGGCGAATGCACTCAACCAAACCATAGGTACAGTTCTTGTGAGAGGAGCACCCGCTGCAGGCGATTTCCTCGTTTGACACCACGCAGTCCCGCCAGCCAACCTTGTGCCACAGCTGTGCGGTTGCTTGCAACTCATCCGCCGTGCGGGCAAGGTATCTGGGGCAGGCCAGGCAGTTATCGCCGCACAGTGTAATTTTCTCTTCCATGTTCATACCTCCTCATCGAGTATGTCAGAATGCCTTTGCGCCCTTCAGGAATGCGCAATAGCACTTGTAGCCCTCGTACAGGTCGGCCTTGCTGATCATCTCCCAGGGGGCGTGCATGCTGAGCACCGCAATGCCGCAGTCGATGCAGTTCATGCCGTAATTGGCGCAGATGTAGGCGATGGTGCCGCCGCCGCCCACGTCCACCTTGCCCAGTTCGGCGGTCTGCCAGTCCACATTGGCATCGTCCATGATGGCACGCACCTGGGCAATGTATTCGGCGTTGGCATCGTTGGAGCCGCTCTTGCCCCGGGCGCCGGTGAACTTGTTGAAGCAAACGCCGTGGCCCATAATGGCGGCGTTCTTCTTCTCGAACACGCTTGCGAAATTGGGGTCGTAGCCTGCGCTGACATCGCTGGACAGCATGCGGCTGTTCTGCAGGGTGCGGGTCAGGCCCAGGGCGCAATAGCCATGGACGCAATTGTACAGCTCACCCACGGTGTTCTCGAAATACTTGGCGTTCATGCCAGTGGCGCCCACACTGCCGATTTCCTCCTTGTCGGTCAGCACGGCGCACAGGGTGTATTCAGGGGTGCCCTCATAGTCCAGCACAGCTGCCATGGAGGGATAGGCGCACACCCGGTCATCATGCCCATAGCCGGCAATCATGGCCCGGTCGAAGCCCACATCGCGGGCCTTTCCGGCAGGCACGATCTCCAGCTCGGCAGAAAGGAAGTCCTCCTCCTCCACGCCGTACTTGTCCTTCAGCAGCTTCAGCACATTGGCCTTCACCGCGTCTTTTTCCTCGCCCTTCAGGGGCTGGCTGCCGATGATCAGGTTCAGCGCCTCGCCCTCAATCACCTTGCTGGCAGGTGCGCCCATCTGATCAGCCGCCAGGTGAATCAGCAAATCGGAAATGTAGAAAACCGGGTCGGCATCGTCTTCGCCGATGGAAATGGTCACCGTGGTGCCGTCCTTCTTGCAAATCACCCCGTGCAGGGCCAGGGGGCAGGCCACCCACTGATACTTCTTGATGCCGCCGTAATAGTGGGTGTCCAGGTAAGCAATGCCCTCATCCTCATACAAGGGATTCTGCTTCACGTCAATGCGGGGCGAATCGATATGCGCGCCCAGAATGTTCATGCCTTCCGCCATGGGCTTGCTGCCCACGATGAACAGCATCATGTCCTTGCCCATCCAGTTGCGGTACACCCGGTCGCCAGCCTGCAGCTTGCCGCCTTCCCTGATGATCTTGTTCAGGTCGGCAAAGCCGGCAGCCTCCGCCAGCTTCACAGCCTCGGTGACGCATTCACGCTCAGTCTTGCCGGCATCCAGATAAGCCTTGTACTTTTCCGCAAAGGCATTGACCTTCGCCAGCTCGGCCTCGTCATACTGCTCCCAGGCATTCTTCTTGTACATGGTGATTCCATCCTTTCGTGATGATGATGCATCCATTATAATCTTCCTGCCCGCGAAAAGCAAGGCATGGAGTGTTTCTGTGCTGTACAAAAAAGGCCGGGCGCATCTGCCCGGCCGTGATGGCTTTACTTTTGTGCAAAGTTGAAATAGTTCTTGGCGTTTCGGTAGCTGACGCCGGTGACAATATCGCCCAGAATGTCGTAATCCTGGGGGAACAGGCCCTGCTCCACCCACTCGCCCAGCAGGCGGCACAGGATGCGGCGGAAGTATTCGTGCCGGGGATAGCTGAGGAAGGAACGGCTGTCCGTCAGCATGCCCACAAAGCCAGCCAGGTAGCCCAGCTGAGCCAGGGAGGTCAGCTGCTCGGTCATGCCCTGAAGGTGATCGTTGAACCACCAGGCGGATCCGTGCTGGATCTTGCTCACCGCCTCGCTGGACTGGAAGCACCCGCAGATGGTATCGATGGCAGCGTTGTCATTGGGGTTCAGGCTGTAAAGGATGGTCTTTGGCAGGCCGGTGGACTTCTCCACCGCACCCAGGAAGGCAGCCGTCTGCCCGGCAGGCGCATAGTTGTCGATGGTGTCATAGCCGGTGTCCGGGCCCAGCTGGGCGTACATGGTCAGGTTGTTGTCCCGGCGGCAGCCGTAGTGGAGCTGCATCACCCAGTTCAGCCGCTTGTACTCCCCAGCCAGGAACAGCAGGCAAGCAGTCTTGTAGGCGGCTTCCTCCTGGGCGGAAACCGTTTCGCCAGCCATGCGCTTGGAGAAGATGACCTCGATTTCCTCATCAGTGGCGGGCTGGTACATCACATAATTGATGCCGTGGTCGCTCAGGCAGCAGTGATTCTCGTGGAAGTATTCCATGCGGCGGGTCAGCGCGGCCTTCACATCCGCGAAGGTCTTAATCTCCATCTGTGCAGCCTTGCCCAGCTTTTCCAGGTAGGCAGCAAAGTCGGGCTTTTCGATGTTCATGGCCTTGTCGGGCCGCCAGGCAGGCCACACATTGGTCTTGAAGGTGTCATCCGCCGCCAGCTTCTTGTGCCACTCCAGGCTGTCGATGGGGTCATCGGTGGTGCAGATGGTTTCCACATTGCTCATGTTAATCAGCCCGCGGACGGAAAAACCGGCGGACTGGAGCTTGGCATTGGCAATGTTCCACACTTCGTCAGCGGTCTTGGCGCTCAGGGTGCCATGGTAGCCGAAGAAGCGCTGCAGCTCCAGGTGGCTCCAGTGGTACAGCGGGTTGCCGATGGACTTGCCCAGCACCTCAGCCCACTTGCAGAACTTTTCATAGTCGCTGGCATCGCCGGTGATGTACTTCTCATCCACGCCGGCGCAGCGCATCAGCCGCCACTTGTAGTGGTCGCCGCCCAGCCACACTTGGGTGATGTTCTCGTACTGCAGATCCTCGTAGATCTGCTGGGGGCTGATGTGGCAGTGATAATCGATGATGGGGCACTTGGCGGCGAACTCGTGATAGAGCTTGCGGGAAGTTTCGGTGGTCAGAAGAAAATCCTTGTCCATAAATGCCTGCATGGTTCTCTCTCCTTCAAGCAATGTTGTTATGAATCATCCACAGCCGTGGACGGGGTCGCTTATCTGGTGGATTGGCGCAGCACCATTTCACCGGTGAAAACGGTCTTTTGCGGCATTTCCTTGCCGCCCAGCACGCCCATGAGGGTTTCAACAATGTGGTCGCAGATGGCCTTCAGTTTGTTGTCCACGCTGGAAAGCTCCGGCTCGCAGAAGGTGCAGTAGGCAGAGTTGTTATAGCCCACCACGCACATTTCCCCTGGCACAGCCTTTCCGGCTGCCTTGGCGTATTTCAGTGCGCCGATGGCCAGGCTGTCCTCGCTGGCCAGAACGGCATCGAATTTCACGCCTTCCTGCTCCAACTGCAGCAGCCGGTCCCGCACATCCTGCACGCTCATCTTGTTCTGGTCGAAATAGCACAGCAGGCTTTCATCCACGGTCAGGCCCTGTGACGCCATGGCGGCACGGTAGCCCGCCAGCTTTTTCCGTCCGGAGTAATTCCGGCTGTGATACAGGTACAAAATGCGCTTGCACCCGGTGTCCAGCAGGTGGCGTGCAGCCTCCATGGTGGCACGCTGGTCATCGCACAGCACGCAGTACACCCTTTCACAGGGAAAGGAGCCGTTCAGCAGCACCACCGGCACCGCTTTGGCTGCCTGGCGGATGTACTCGTTATCGGCATCGGAATCCTCAATGAAGGATGAACCCATCAGCACCACACCGTCCACATGGCGGGACTTCAGCTGCTCCACTCCGGCTATTCGGGCGTCCAGCTCCCTGCCGGTGCAGCACAGAAGGCAATCGTATCCGCGGCTGCGCAGCGCGCTTTCCAGGTAGGCCAAGGCCTGCGCCAGGTAGGCATCGGAGGCATCGGGACACAGAAGGCCAATGGTCTGCATGGTGTTCAGGCCCAGTCCCCTGGCGAAGGCATTGGGCACATAGCCGCTGTCGTTAATAACGGACATGACCCTTTGCCTGGTAGCCGGGCTGACATGGGGGCTGTCGTTCAGCACGCGGCTCACCGTGGCAATGGAAACCCCGGCCCGCTTTGAAATGTCGTAAATGTTCACAGGCCCGCCTCCTTCCGCCTTGTAAGTGTTTACAGTTCGCATTCAACCCTATTATACATGGTATTTTTGGGTTTTGCAAGCTGAATCTTTGGTGCTTCGGCAAAAAGTTTCCCCAATACCGCAAAACACATTGACGAATGCCTAAAAACTTGCTAAAATATCGGTGTGTGGAATGTAAATGTTTACACGCTTGTGAAAACGACCTACTTTTTTGGGGGGATATTGTGATGGAACGACTGAATGCTGCCATGGTCCCTGCTGCCGAACGGCCTGTGAAGGTGCTCCAGTTTGGAGAGGGAAACTTCCTTCGTGCTTTTGTGGACTATTTTATCGACATTGCCAATGAAAAGGCTGATTTCAATGGCTCTGTGGTGCTGGTAAAGCCCATTGCCATGGGCCAGCTTTTCCCTGCGTTCAAGGAGCAGGATTGCCGCTATACCGTGCTGCTGCGCGGCCTGGTGGATGGTAAGGCTGTGGAGCAGTCCCGCGTTGTTACCTCCGTCAGCCATGCGGTGGATGCCTATGCTGATTACGATGCCTATGCCGCCTATGCCCAGTGCGATACCCTGCGCTTCATTGTTTCCAACACCACCGAGGCCGGCATCGTTCTGGATGAAAGCGACAAGTTTGAAATGTGCCCGCCGGCCACCTACCCCGGCAAGCTGACCAAGTTCCTGTTTCAGCGCGCCGAGCACTTTGCCTACGCCCATGACAAGGGCCTCATTATCCTGCCGGTGGAACTGATTGACGATAACGGCATCACGCTGAAAAAGTGCGTGAAGGCCCTGGCGAAAACCTGGAACCTGGGTGAGAAGTTTGAGCACTGGCTGGACGAGGCCTGCGTTTTCACCTCCACCCTGGTGGATCGCATTGTTACCGGCTACCCCCGCGGGGAGGATCAGGCCATTTGGCAGCAGCTGGGCTATGAGGATCGCATTCTGGTTACTGCCGAGCCCTTTGGCTTGTGGGTCATTGAGAGCGAAAAGGACATCTCCGGCGAGCTTCCCCTGCCCCAGTGCGGCCTGCCTGTGGTTTTCACCGATAATCAGAAGCCCTACAAGCAGCGGAAGGTGCGCATCCTGAACGGTGCCCACACCTCCTTTGTGCCCATGGCCTTCCAGTGCGGCTATGACTATGTGCTGGATGCCATGAAGGATGACACCATCCAGACCTTCATGCAGAAGACCCTGTACGATGAGGTCATTCCCACCCTCACCCTGCCCAAGGATGACCTGGTGGCCTTCGCCCAGGCGGTGACCGGGCGCTTCATGAACCCCTATATCAAGCATGCACTGCTTTCCATCTGCCTGAACAGCGTTTCCAAGTGGCGCGCCCGCTGCATGCCCAGCCTGCTGATTTACACCAAGCAGGAAGGCGAGCTGCCTGAGCACCTGACCTTCTCCCTGGCTGCGCTGATGAGCCTGTACCACGGTGGCAAGCTGGTGGACGGCAAGCTGGAGTGCAGCCGCGATGGCGAAACCTATACCCTGCAGGACGATGCAGCCGTGCTGTCCTTCTTTGCGGAGAAGTCCTCTCTGCCTGTAAAGGACATGGTGGAAGCCTTCATTGGCAATGAGGCCTTCTTCGGCGATGAGCTGATGCAGGTGCCCGGCCTGGCAGACAGCGTGGCTGATGCCCTTGAGGACATCCTGACCAACGGCATGAAGGCCGTTTTGACCCGTCGCTTTGGAGGCTGACCCATGGCAGATTTGCTTCGCATCACCCCAAAGGATAATGTAGCCGTGGCGCTGACAGCACTTTCTGCCGACACCACCATGACGGTGGAGGGCATCACCTTCACCCTGGCTACGGACGTCCCTGCCGGGCACAAGGTGGCCCTGTGCGATATTCCCAAGGACGGGCACATCATCAAATACGGTTTCCCCATCGGCTACGCCAAGGAGGACATCCCCCAGGGCAGCCATGTGCATGTGCACAACCTGCACACTCTGCTTTCCGGCGAATTGGAATACACCTATCATCCCACCCATCCTTCCCTTCAACCGGTGGAGCCAGCCACTTTCATGGGCTACCCCAGGCATGATGGCAAGGTGGGCGTGCGGAACGAGCTGTGGATTCTTCCCACTGTGGGCTGCGTGAACGATGTTGCCCGTGCCCTGGAGCGGGAGGCACAGCACCTGGTGGGCGGCGGCGTGGAGCATGTGTATGCCTTCCCCCACCCCTATGGGTGCTCCCAGATGGGCAGCGATCAGGACAACACCCGGCAGATCCTTGCCGATCTGGCAACCCACCCCAATGTGGGCGGTGTGCTGGTGCTGGGCTTGGGCTGCGAAAACAGCGGCGTGAGCTTTATTGAGGAGCGCATGGGGGATTACGACAAGTCCCGGGTGCGTTTCCTGGTGTGCCAGCAGGTGGAGGACGAAATGGCCCAGGGCCTGCAGCTGCTGGAGCAGCTGGCCCAGCGCATGCGCGGCGAGGTTCGCGTTCCCTGCCCGGCCTCCAAGCTGGTCATCGGCCTGAAGTGCGGCGGCTCCGATGGGTTCAGCGGCATTACCGCCAACCCGGTCATCGGCGGCTTTTCCGACCTGCTGGTGGCCCAGGGCGGCGCCACTATCCTAACCGAGGTGCCCGAAATGTTCGGCGCCGAAACCATCCTGATGGATCGCTGCGAAACCGAGGACATGTTTGGCAAAACCGTGTCCCTGATTAATGATTTCAAGCGCTATTTTGAGGAGCACCACCAAACCATTTATGAGAATCCTTCCCCCGGCAACAAGGCAGGCGGCATTTCTACCCTGGAGGACAAGGCCCTTGGCTGCACCCAGAAAAGCGGCTTTGCCCCGGTGAAGGACGTGCTTTCCTATGGTGAGAGGGTCAAGGTGCCCGGCCTGAACCTGCTTTCCGCCCCGGGAAACGACCTGGTGGCTGCCACTGCCCTGGCCTCTGCCGGTGCGCAAATTGTGCTTTTCTCCACCGGGCGCGGTACGCCTTTCGCCTGCCCTGTGCCCACCATGAAAATCGCCAGCAACAGCCATCTGGCCGGCTATAAGCAGCGTTGGATCGACTTCAACGCAGGCGAGCTGCTCAGTGGCAAAACACTGCCGGAGCTTTCCCAGGCACTGATGGATCGCGTGCTGGCAACTGCATCCGGCCAGCCGGTGTGCTCCGAGGAGCACGGCTTCCACGACCTGGCTATCTTCAAAACCGGCGTAACCCTGTAACTGCAATGCAAAAGCCCATGCTCCGAGAATGCTGGGTGGTCGTAAAACAGATAATTTAAAAATGGCGAAAACCAATGGTTTTCAAGGGGCGGCGTGACGGAAGTCACGCCGTTTCCTGTTTCATCAGTTCTTCCAGAGGGATAAATCCCAGTCCATCATACTTGATGTGGATGTGCTGGACGCGCTTTCCGCTGGACTTGTCCGGTGCATCCACATAAATGGAAGACACCAATTCCCACAAAGCGTATCCGTCCAGTTCCTAAAACTCGTTCTGCAAAGCAATGTCAAAACTGTACGCAAGCTGGGCTTTCTTACCGCGCTCCACTTTTTCAACGGCGTTCCAGAGAGTTTCGCGGTCTGCATACTCTGGCGGAGCATGGGGCGGCAGCAGGATTTCTGAACAGATTACGCCACCCTTGCGTGTGTAGTCGCTGTCCTCACCGTAGTATTCGCTGTGGAGCTTTTCACCGGAGCGATAGGCGGCAGATGCAATGGCGGATTGCCCGGCACTGCGTTTGATTTGGGTCACATGGAAATGATACAGTGCGATACTCAACACCTCTCTTTCTGCTGCGCCCGGTTGTGTTCGTTGACCACCGCCATCAGTAAACCTTTACCTCAGATAACGCAAACACCTTTTCCGCAAAGGCGTAAACTCGGTTTCGGTCAATGCCTTGGTTAGCGGTGCAACGCTTTCAATGGCTGCGCCACAGGTGATAAGGTGATGCGCCCGCTTGCGCCGATCTCCTTTTTCGTAGTAGGTGATACGGTTTTCAAGCTGCTGCTTTTTGTGTTGAAGCTGAGCGATTTTGCGTTCATTTT
>CAYMOM010000033.1:0-16924 GCA_964391995.1 uncultured Faecalibacterium sp. | reverse complement strand
CCCCGCGATACGAATGAAGTCAGAGGGCCTGCGGGCCCTCCGACACCTCCCGGAGTTTTTTTGACAGTCTGAACAGCCAGCCTGACCGCTGGCTGTTTTTAATTTCCCACACACTCTCCCGTCTCCCACGCTGCTCCCCCGCGTCGCGGCGCACCCTCCGTGCGCCGTGACCCCCGCAAAGGAAAAATCCCGCTCCACACACGCAGAGCGGGATTCTTAAGGGATGAAATCCCTTAAGCAGGGTGCAGGGACAGCGTCCCTGCCGGGATTCTTAAGGGCAGCGCCCTTAAGCGCCTCTGGTTACTTGGCGATGAAGTTCACCAGGCGACCGGGAACGTAGATGACCTTTGCAACGGACTTGCCGGAGAGAAGCTTTTGCACATCGGCCCGGGCGGGCAGGTCGGCTTCGGCCTGTTCACGGGTCAGGTCGGCAGGGACAAGGATGCGCCCGCGCACCTTGCCGCAGACCTGCACGGCAATCTCAATCTCGCTCTTCACCATGGCAGCCTCGTCCCAGGTGGGCCAGGCGGCGCGGATCATGGTGCCCTCAAAGCCGCTGAGCTGCCACATTTCCTCGGTCATGTGGGGCGCAACGGGGTTCAGCAGCAGCAGCAGGGTTTTCAGCTCCGCCTTGGTCACAGAGCCGGCGGCGTACATTTCGTTCACCAGGGTCATCATGGCGGCGATGGCGGTGTTGAACTTCATGGCCTCATAGTCCAGAGAAACCTTCTTGATGGTTTCGTGCATCAGGGCCTTCAGCTTGTCGGAATAATCGTCGCCCTCCACCACCATTTCCTGCAGGCGCCACACCCGGTCCAGGAAGCGGCGGCAGCCCTTGGCGCCATTGGTGGACCACGGAATCGCCTGGTCGAAGGCGCCCATGAACATCTCGTACAGGCGCAGGGCATCGGCACCGATTTCGTCAATAATATCGTCCGGGTTCACCACATTGCCCCGGGACTTGGACATCTTCTCGCCGTCCGTGCCCAGTACCAGGCCTTGGGCCGTGCGCTTCATGTAGGGTTCGGGGCAGGGCACCTCGCCCAGGTCGTATAGGAACTGATGCCAGAAGCGGGAGTACAGCAGGTGGCGGGTCACATGCTCCATGCCGCCGTTGTACCAGTCCACAGGCATCCAGTAGTCCAGCGCCTCCTTGGAGGCAAAGGCATCCGCGTTGTGGGGATCGCAGTAGCGCAGGAAATACCAGCTGGAGCCGGCCCACTGGGGCATGGTGTCGGTTTCACGCTGGGCATCGGCACCGCACTTGGGGCACTTGCAGCGGACAAAGCTGTCAATATGCGCCAGGGGGGATTTGCCGTCCGTACCGGGCTGGAAGTCGTCCACATCGGGCAGGC
The DNA here is from genome assembly GCA_964391995.1 of uncultured Faecalibacterium sp. Lineage (GTDB taxonomy): Bacteria > Bacillota > Clostridia > Christensenellales > Aristaeellaceae > UBA11524. Next base: position 15,569 of record CAYMOM010000033.1, on the reverse strand, counting down.
GCAGGGGCAGCTCCTCATAGGGGACGGCCACCACACCGCAGTGCGGGCAGTGCACCAGCGGGATAGGCTCGCCCCAGTAGCGCTGGCGGTTGAAGGCCCAGTCCTTCATTTTGTACTGCACACCGGCCTTGCCAATGCCCTGCTTTTCGATTTCCTCCAGCACGCGCTGGATGGAATCCTTCTTGTTGGTGTAGCCGTTCAGGAAGCCGGAATTCATCATTTCGCCATCGCCGGTATAGGCTTCCTTCTCAATGTCGCCGCCCTTGATAACCTGGATGATTTCAATGCCGAACTTCCTGGCAAACTCCCAGTCACGCTGGTCGTGGGCGGGCACAGCCATAATGGCACCGGTGCCGTAGCCCATCATCACATAGTCGGAAATATAGATGGGGATTTCCTTGCCAGTCAGCGGGTTCACGGCCTTCAGGCCATCGATGCACACGCCGGTCTTGTTCTTCACCAGCTGGGTACGCTCGAACTCGGTCTTCTTGGCGCATTCTTCGCGATACGCGCGGATGGCATCCATGTTGGCAATCTTGCCGGCGTACTTGTCAATCATGGGATGCTCGGGAGCCATGACCATGAAGGTCACGCCGAACAGGGTGTCCGGCCGGGTGGTGTAGATCTCCAGGGATTCCTCCGTGCCGGAAACAGCAAACTTCACAAACGCGCCGGTGGACTTGCCAATCCAGTTCACCTGCTGCTGCTTGATGTTTTCGGGGTAGTCCACACCCTCCAGTCCCTGGAGCAGCTTTTCGGCATACTTGGTGATGCGCAGGTACCACACATCCTTGGGCAGCTGCACCACATCGCCGTGGCACACATCGCACTTGCCGCCCTGGCTGTCCTCGTTGGAGAGCACCACCTTGCAGGACGGGCAGTAGTTCACCAGGGTCTTGTCCCGGAACACCATGCCGTGCTCGAACAGCTTCAGGAAGATCCACTGGGTCCACTTGTAATAGTCGGGATCGGTGGTGTTCACCTCCCGGCTGTAATCAAAGGAGAAGCCCAGCTTCTGCAGCTGCTGGCGGAAGCGGTCAACATTCTTTTTGGTAACCAGCGCCGGGTGGATGTTGTTCTTAATGGCGTAGTTTTCCGCCGGCAGGCCGAAGGCGTCCCAGCCGATGGGGAAGAGCACGTTGTACCCCTGCATGCGGCGCTTGCGGGCAATGATGTCCATGGCGGTATTGGAGCGGGGATGCCCCACATGCAGGCCGCTGCCGGAGGGATAGGGGAACTCGATCAGTCCGTAGAACTTGGGCATGGTGTGATCGTCCAGCGCGGCAAAGGCGTTGGTGTCAGCCCAGTATTTTTGCCATTTCGGCTCGATAACTTTAGGATCGTAAGCCTGAAATTCCATGATGAATACCTCCCTTTCAATAGAAAAAACGTTCCGCCTTTGCCTTTGCAAAGACGAAACGTCTGTTTCGCGGTACCACTCTGCTTGCCTGCCCTGGGCAGACCACTTGATGCGCTGTAACGGGCGCAGCCGCCGGGCAAGCCGGTTCGCTCCCGGGCGAGCAGCGCCGCACTGTCCCGCTGCGTTGCACCCACCCGCAGCTCTCTTGGGGCGACAACCCCGGCGCGTTCCCGTTCATAACGATGATTCAGTATAGCATTTTCCGCCGGAAAAGTAAAGGGGAAAAATCCCCGGCGCTTCACACCACCGCAAAGCCGCCAGGCATCCCGGTCGTTTTCCTCATCAATGCTTGCTTACCATTTTTTTGCCCGGTTGATGATATGCTGTACGCTTTCGGCGGTTTCGCCGTCCCGCAGGCGGCGGGCAGCCACAATGCGGCGCTCCTCGTCATCGTCCACGCAGGTGACCAGCAGCAGAATCTGATCCTCCGGCTGCACATCCAGGCTGGTGAAGAAAACCGAGCGGCTCAGCAGCTCGTCAATGGCCTCCTTCCGCCAGGCAATGTTGTCGGAATTCAGCTGGCCGAAGCTGAAATAATTGCTGTCGGCTGGGTTCAGGCTCAGCTGGGTGATGGAGAAAATCACATACTGGCCATCCTCATACATGGTGTTGAATGAAATGAAAGGGTTCTTCTGGTAGAAGGAGAGCTTTTCAAAGTTCCGCAGGCAGCCAAACATGGCGCCGGTTTTCATGTTATGCCCATACACCATCAGGGTATAGGGCCTGGTGGACAGGTCGGTGCTTTCATCCAGGAAAATGGCGCCGTTCACATTGTGATAGCCCCGGTAGTCCCGCTTCAGGTAATAGCTGTTGTCCCGCTGCACCACGGCCTCGTCCAGCAGGCCGGGAATCTTCAGCCAGGCTACAATGTCTGCATTCTGCCGGCGGAGCTTGGTGAAGGCGGTGCTGATGGCGGAATAAGGGTTGCCGGGATAGCGCACAGACTCCAGCCTGGTGGCCGGTGTGGGCGTGGGGGGAAGCGTTTCCTCCGGGGCCAGGGTAGGCGTGGGGGTGGGTGCATCCGTTGGCACAGGCGTTTCGGTGGGATTTGGGGATTCCTCGTAATACAATTCCCGCAGCTGGTTGGAGGCATCCCTGGCGGACACATAATCGATCCCGTAGTCAATCAGCTGCCAGGCGCTGAAGGCCATCACACAGGCCAGCAGCACCATCATGCCCAGCTGGCGGCGGCGGAGCCGGCTGACCCCAGGGGTATAGACATACTGGCGCAGCTTTTTCCGGCTGTGCCCTTCCGCTCCCGGCCTATGACCGCGCTGCATTTGTGCCACCTCCCCTTTCCCATTATTTTATCATGCCAGGCGAAAAGTGTCAACGAAAATGCAGGTTAACAGGCAAAGCTCCCCTGTTAACCTGCGCCCGGCCTGTATGCCTGCAAATGAAATATGAAATTTCTTTATTTCCACGCTTGACAACCAGAATACACAGCATGTATAATACGCATGAACTTAACTGTTAAGCTAACAGCAAGGAGGTTTACCCCCATGCGGTACATCAACGGCTGCACCTTTGCCTTCATGAGCCCCAGGGGTTTTACCCGGCGGGAAGGCTGGAAACGCTCCCTGCAGCTGATGGTGGAATCCACCGGCTGCGACACGGTGGTTCTTCCCGTGGCAGCGCTGCAGGATCACGCCTTTTCCACCCGGGTGGATTACCTGACCCCCGATGTGATGGACATGGAGGACGTGTGCGCCGTGGCGCAGGAAACCCGCCGCCTGGGCCTTCGCCTGATTGTGAAGGCCATGGTAAACTGCCGGGACGGTTACTGGCGGGCGTACATCCGCTTTTTCGACAGCTATGTGCCCACGGAACCCACCTGGGAGCAATGGTTCAGAAGCTATGATGAATTCGTTGTGGCGCTGGCCCGCACGGCCCAGCAGGTGCAGGCGGACATGTTCTGCCTGGGCTGCGAAATGGTGGGAACCGACCACCGGGACAAGGAATGGCGGGAGCTTACCGCCCAGGTGCGCCAGGTGTACACCGGCCCGCTGACCTACAACTGCGATAAATATCAAGAGCACAACGTAGCCTGGTGGGACGCGCTGGATGCCATCAGTTCCTCCGGGTATTACCCCATGGATCAGCTGGAGGAGAACTTCCTGCGGATTGAACAGGTGGCAGAGAAGTTCGGCAAGCCTTTCTTCTTTATGGAAAGCGGCTGCCCCAGCCGGGAAGGCAGCGAATTTGTGCCCAACAACTGGGGCTTTGGCGGCGAACAGAGCAACCAGGCCCAGGAACGATGGTACCGGGCCTATACCGAGGCGCTGCTCCGCCACCCGAAGATCCGCGGCTGCGTCTGGTGGGACTGGAGCGCCCTGCACCTGTACCCCTATGAGCAGGGGGCAGTGAACAACAACTACTGCGTTTACGGCAAGCCTGCCGAAAAGGTTCTGCAAGAATACTCCCGGGCCATCGCCCGCAGGGAAGGCAACTGAAAGGAAGAATGCACCATGCTGGCAACCGAACTGAAAAACCACCTGACCCGCAAAATTCTCCCCTTCTGGGAGAACCTGGCCGATGAAAAGAACGGCGGCTATTACGGCTATGTGACCAAGGAGCTGGCGGTGAAGAAGGACGCCCACAAGGGCTGCATCCTCAACAGCCGCACCCTGTGGAGCTTCGCCACCGCCGCCCGGGTGCTGGGGGACGAAAGCTACCTGCCCTATGCCAAAAGGGCCTACGACTTCATGGAGAAGTTCGTTGACAAGGAAAACGGCGGCGTGTACTGGTCCGTTACGGCGGAGGGTGAACCCCTTGACCTGACCAAACACACCTACTGCCAGGCCTTTGCCATCTACGGCCTGGCGGCCTATGCCCGGGCCACCGGCATGCAGGAGCCTTTGGACAAGGCCATGGGGCTGTTCCGCATCATTGAAGAGCACTGCATGGACGAGGGTGGCTATGGCGAGGCCTACAAGCCGGATTTTTTCCCGGAAAGCAACGAGAAGCTCTCCGAAAACGGCGTGATGGCCACCCGCACCATGAACACCCTGCTTCATGTATTGGAAGCCTATGCTGAACTGTACCAGGCCAACGGCAATGAGGAAGTGCGCCAGGCCGGCGTGAAGTGCCTGGAGCGCTTCCTGCATGTGATGTACAGCCAGGACAAGCACCGGCTGGAGGTGTTCTTCGACGGGGAATACAAACCACTGCTGGACATGCAGTCCTTCGGGCACGACATTGAGGCCTCCTGGCTCATGTGGGATGCGGTGGAGTGCATGATCCCCGCCGCTGAGCAGGCGCCCTACAGGGCCATGTGCACCGACCTGGCGGATGCGGTGTACACCCGGGCCATGACCGACCATGGCCTGAAAAACGAAATGGTGGATGGCGTGGTGGACGAGCTGCGCATCTGGTGGGTGCAGGCAGAAACCCTGCTGGGCTTCTCCAACGCCTATGACCTGACCGGAGAAAAGCGCTATCAGGATGCTGTGAACACCCAGTGGGAAACCATCCAGCGGATGATTGTCGACCCCCGGCCCAACGGAGAATGGTACTGGTCCGTCTACGAGGACGGCACCATGACCGATCGCCCCATGGTGGAGGAATGGAAGTGCCCCTACCACAACAGCCGTATGTGCCTGCGCATCATTGAGCAGGGAAAGGAGTAACCCATGGCGGAGATTCTTGTAACGGACAAGCTGATTCACCTGCGGAACGGGCGCATCAGCTATGCGATTGCCATTCTTGAAGGCGGCATTCCCGCTCACCTGTACTTTGGCAAGCGGGTGGAAAGGGTGAATCCCGCCTCCCTGCTGCGGGCGGCGGCGCTGCCGGCGGATGGCGCCTATTCCGTGCAGAACTGCACACTGGATCACACCCCCCAGGAATACCCGGCCTTTGGCCTGGGTGAAATGCGGGAAGGCGCTGCCACCATCCGCAGGGCGGACGGCACCCGCAGCCTGGACCTGCGCTTTGCCTCGGCGGAGGTTGTTGAGGGCAAGCCTGCCCTGAGCGGCCTGCCTGCCACCTTTGGCGATGGCTGCCAGACCCTGCTGCTGCACCTGCAGGACAAGCTGCTCCGGCTGAAGGTAACCCTGCAATACACCATCTTTGACGATTGCGATGCCATTGCCCGCAGCGTGCTGTTTGAAAACGCCGGCGAAGAGGAGCTGTTCCTGGAGCGGTGCTATTCCCTGTGCCTGGATGTGCCGGAAAGCCGGTATGAGCTGATCACCCTGTCCGGCGCCTGGGCCAGGGAGCGGGAAATCGCCCGCCGCCCGCTGGTGATGGGCGAAAGCAGCGTCAGCAGCCTGAGGGGCGCATCCTCCCTGCAAGCATCCCCTTTCCTGGCGCTGGTGCGCCCTGAAACCATCGAGAGCCAGGGTGAGGTTATCGCTGCGGCGCTGGTGTACTCCGGCAATTTCTATGCCGGCGTGCATGTGGACGGCAACCGTACCACCCGGATGATGCTGGGCCTGAACGCCACGGACTTCCAGTGGAAACTGGATGCCGGCGCCGCCTTCCAGACCCCGGAGGCCGTGCTGGTCTATTCCGATGCGGGCCTGGACGGCATGAGCAGCCAGTTCCACCGGCTGTGCGCCCAGCACCTGGTGCGGGGCATGTTTGCCCATGCGCCCCGTCCCATTCTGCTGAACAACTGGGAAGCCACCTATTTCAACTTTGACGAGGAAAAGCTGCTGAACATCGCCCGTACCGCCGCTAGGGTGGGGGTGGAGCTGTTTGTGCTGGATGATGGCTGGTTCGGCCACCGGGACAGCGACAATTCCTCCCTGGGCGATTGGTTTGTGGACAAGCGCAAGCTCCCCGGCGGCCTGACCGCCCTGGCAGAAAAGGTGCACGCCCTGGGGCTGAAGTTCGGCCTGTGGTTCGAGCCGGAGATGATCTCCCCGGACAGCGAATTGTTCCGCGCCCACCCGGACTGGTGCATCCACATTGGCGGCCGCACCCACATTGAGGGCCGGAACCAGCTGATTCTGGACCTGTCCCGCCCGGAGGTGTGCGAGTATGTATACCATGCCGTGGCGGACAACCTGGCTGCAACCCCCATTGACTATGTGAAGTGGGATATGAACCGGAACTTTACCAACATTGGCAGCGCCGCCCTGCCGGCAGACAGGCAGAAGGAGCTGCCCCACCGCTACATGCTGGGCCTGTACAGCGTGATGGAAAGGCTGATCCACGACTTCCCCAACGTGCTGTTTGAAAGCTGCTCCAGCGGCGGCGGGCGCTTCGATATGGGCATGCTGCACTACATGCCCCAGACCTGGACCAGCGATGACACCGATGCCCTGTGCCGCTGCAAGATTCAGTACGGCACATCCCTGGTGTTCCCGCCCTTTGCCATGGGCAGCCATGTCAGCGCCGTGCCCAACCACCAGACAGGGCGCATCACCCCCATTGGCACCCGGGCCAATGTGGCCATGAGCGGCTGCTTTGGCTACGAGCTGGATCTGAACCGCCTGCCGGAGGAAGACCTGGCGGAAGTGGAAAAGCAGATTGCCCGGGTGAAGGAGCTGCGGGAAACCCTGCTGTACGGTCAATTCCACCGGCTGCTTTCCCCCTTTGAGGGCAACGATACCGCATGGATCACCGTTTCCCCCGGCAAAACGGAAGCAGTGCTCATGTTCACCCGGGCCCAGGCCCTGCCCAATACCTATCCGCCGCTCCTGCGCCTTCGCGGCCTGGCAGCGGACAAAACCTACCGCATTGCGGAAACCGGCGAAGCCTATGGCGGCGACGAGCTGATGAACATCGGCCTGAGCATCCCGCTTCCCGGCGGCGATGCAGCCTCCGTCAGCTACACGCTGCGGGCCGAGTGAAAAGGAGCAGCCCATGGCAAACCTTACCATGCGCGACCTGGGCAAGATGGTCGGCGTCAGCGCAGTCACCGTATCAAAGGCCCTTTCCGGCAAGCCGGGCGTCAGCGAGGAAATGCGCCGGCGCATCACCGCCCTGGCGGAGGAACTGGGCTATGTGAACCCCAACCAGCAGCCCCAGGAGCCCCAAAGGCTGGATGTGGGCATCCTGGTGCCGGAAAAGTTCTTCTCCGGTCAGTCCTTCTACTTCAAGTTTTACCACCAGGTGGTGCAGGCGCTGACGGAGGCCGGGCATTTCGGCCTGATGGAGCTGCTTTCCCCGGCGGATGATGCCCTGCTGGTGCTGCCCAACCTTTTGCGCAGCAGCCGGGTGAACGCGCTGATCCTTCTGGGCCAGCCCAGCAAGGAATACATGCGGATGATCGCCCGGCAGCCGATGCCGGTGGTTTTCCTGGATTTCTATGACGAGGGCGCCCTGGCCGATGCCGTGGTGGGCGACAACACCTACGGCACCTACCGCCTGACCAACCACCTGATCAAGAACGGTCACCGGGATATTGGCTTTGTGGGCAACTGCCGGGCCACCTCCTCCATTATGGACAGGTACCTTGGGTTTCTGCGGGCCATGCTCCTGCACAATTTGCCCATCCGGGAGGAGTGCATCCTGCCCGACAGGCGGGAGGATGGCGATTCCCTCCCACTGAACCTGCCGAAAAAGCTGCCCACCGCCTTTGTGTGCAACTGCGACATTGTGGCCCGCCGGCTTATCGAGCAGCTGCAGGCCCAGGGCAAGCGGGTGCCGGAGGATGTTTCCGTTGTGGGGTTTGACGATTTCACCCTGGACGAAAGCCTGACCCCTGCCCTGACCACCTTCCGGGTGGATTTCCGCTCCATGGCTCAGCTGGCTGTGAAGCTGGTGGGCGAGCGCTGCGCAGGCACCCAGCGGCCCTTTGGCCGGGTGGTGGTCAGCGGTCAGCCCATTTACCGGGATTCTGAGCGGGCCTTGCCCGTTGAAGAATAAACACACCATTTGCTTTACAACATACAGAAAGTGAGGAACACAAAATGTCCAAGGTCAAGATGATCAACGCCGGTTCCCTTCCCAACATCCCCTGGCAGGACAAGCCCGCTGACCTGAAAACCGCTGCCCCCGTGTGGCGCTACACCGAAAACCCCGTTATGGGCCGCAACCCCACCCCCGAAATCGCCCGCATTTTCAACTCCGCCGTGGTGCCGTGGGAAGATGGCTTCATTGCCGTGCTGCGTGGCGAGCAGGTCAACGGTGTGCCCTATGTGTACCTAGGCCGCTCCAAGGACGGCATCCACTGGGATGTGGACCGGGAAAAGGTGCCCTTTGTGGACGACAACGGCAACCCCAAAATGCCCCACTATGCCTATGACCCCCGCCTGGTGAAGGTGGATGACACCTACTACATCATCTGGTGCACGGATTTCTTCGGCGCTTCCATCGGCATGGCTAAGACCAAGGATTTCAAGACCTTCACCCGCATTGAGAACCCCTTCATTCCCTTCAACCGCAATGCGGTGCTCTTCCCCCGGAAGGTCAACGGCATGTTCAAGATGATGTCCCGTCCCTCCGATTCCGGTCACACCCCCTTCGGCGATATCTTCATCTCCGAATCCCCCGACATGGAGTATTGGGGACACCACCGCCATGTGATGGGCCGCGGCTCCAAGTGGTGGGAGTCCGTGAAGATCGGCTCCGGCGCTGCACCCATTGAAACCAGCGAAGGCTGGCTGCTGTTCTACCATGGCGTTGCCACCACCTGCAACGGCTTTGTGTACTCCATGGGCGGCGCCATTCTGGATATCAACGAGCCCAGCAAGGTGCTCTACCGCTGCGAAAACCACCTGCTGACCCCCGAAGAGCCCTACGAAACCACCGGCTTTGTGCCCAACGTGGTCTTCCCCTGCGCCACCCTGCAGGATGAGGACACCGGCCGCATCGCCATCTACTACGGCGCTGCCGATACCAACGTGGGCCTGGCCTTCACCACCGTGGACGAGATTGTGACCTACATCAAGGAGCACTCCGACCTGCAGTGGGGCGACGACATCCCCGACGTGGACTACTAAGATACGCTCAAGGGCGCTGCCCTTGAAAATCCCGCCAGAGGGCGCTGCCCTCTGGACTCCTGCTTAAGGGATTTCATCCCTTAAGAATCCCTGGCTGGGCAAGTGCTGCGTGCGCCTGCCCAGCGGGGTTCCGGTGCATTACTGACCTCCCTCCGGGAGGGAGGTGGCCGAGCACAGCGAGGTCGGAGGGAGAATGCGGGTGCACGCCTCCGCTTATCGGTGTCAATGGCCTTCCACACCCAACACTTCAGAGGAGAAATGATTATGCAGCCTCGCAGCTTTGCCTCCCTCATGGAGGCCTACGAACGCCTGGTGGCCCGGCCCAACCCGGTCAACGAGCGCTTCTACAATGGCCTGTACACCCGGTACATGAACCCTGTTCTGACCAGGGAGCACATTCCGCCTTTCTGGATGTACGATGCTGACCCTGCCACCAATCCCTTCATGATGCAGCGGCTGGGGGTGAACGCCACGCTGAACTCCGGCGCCATCAAGCTGAACGGCAAGTATTGCCTGGTGGTTCGGGTGGAAGGCATGGATCGCAAGTCCTTCTTTGCCGTTGCGGAATCCGACAGGCCCACGGAGGGTTTCCGCTTCCGGGATTACCCCGTGGTGCTGCCCGACACCTGCGCCGAGGAAACCAACGTTTACGACATGCGCCTGACCCAGCATGAGGATGGCTGGATCTACGGCGTGTTCTGCTCCGAAAGCAAGGACACCGCCAGCAGCGACCTGTCTGCCGCAGTGGCGGCGGCGGGCATTGTTCGCACCAGGGATCTGACAACCTGGGAGCGCCTGCCCAACCTGGTCACCCTTCGCTCTCCCCAGCAGCGGAACGTGGTGCTCCATCCCGAATTTGTGGATGGACAGTACGCCTTCTACACCCGCCCCATGGACGATTTCATCGAAACCGGCAGCGGCGGCGGCATTGGCTTTGGCCTGTGCAAGGACATTACGAATCCGGTCATTGATGAAGAAAAGATCATCTCCGCCCGGAAATATCACACCATTACCGAAAGCAAAAACGGCGCCGGCGCAACCCCCATCAAGTGCGACAAGGGCTGGATCCACATTGCTCACGGCGTGCGCAACACCGCCGCCGGCCTGCGCTATGTGCTCTATGCCTTCATGACCGACCTGAACGACCCCAGCCGGGTGATTGCCCAGCCCAGCGGCATGCTGCTTGGCCCCGTGGGCAAGGAGCGTGTGGGCGATGTGAGCAACGTGGTGTTTACCAATGGTGCCATTGCAGATGAGGACGGCAAGGTATACATCTACTACGCTTCCTCCGACACCCGCCTGCATGTGGCGGAAACCGACGTGGACCGCCTGTGCGACTATCTTTTCAACACCCCTGAAGACCCCCTGCGCAGCCCCGATTGCGTGCGCCAGCGCTGTGCCCTGATTGAAAAGAACCTGAAATTTCTTGGGAGGTAAGCTGCTATGCTGAAGCTGGCACCACTTTTCGGCAATGGCTGCGTGCTGTGCCGGAACAAGGAGCTGCGCATTTTCGGCCAGGCAGAGGACGGCGCTGCGGTGACCGTGGCACTGAACGGTGCCCAGGCCCTGTGCGTAGCCAGGGACGGGCGTTTTCTGGCCCAGCTGCCGCCGCAAAAGGCCGCCACCGGCTGCACCCTGACGGTGACCTGCGGCGAGGAAACCATCACCGTGACCGATGTGGCCATCGGCGAGGTGTACCTGGCTGGCGGGCAGAGCAACATGGAGCTGGAGCTGCAAAATGCCGATGAGGGCCAGCAGCTGATTGCCCGGCACAGCGACCCTGACCTGCGCTATTTCAACGTGCCCAAGAAATCCGTGTGGAACCAGGACGCCATCCAGGCCAATGAATGGAGCCACTGGGAGAAGGTAGCGCCCGGCAATGCCAAGGACATGTCCGCCGTGGCGTACTTCTTTGCCCGGAAGCTCCGGGAAAAGCTGAACGTGCCCGTGGGCATCATCGATTGCTACTGGGGCGGCACCTCCATCACCGCATGGATGGACGAGGAAACCCTGTCCGCCACTGCCGAGGGCCAGCGCTATATGGATGACTACGCTGCCCAGGCCGGCGGCAAAACCCTTGACCAGTGGCAGGTGGAGGAAGATGCCTTCCAGGCGGAAATGACTGAATGGAACGGCAAGGTGGCGGCGCTGAAGAAGGAGAATCCTGCCATTCAGTGGCCGGAAATCAACGAAAAGGCCGGCGTGTGTCCCTGGCATCCGCCGGTAGGCCCGGGCTCGCCTTACCGGCCTGCGGGATTGGCGCACACCATGGTGGAACGCATCGTGCCTGCCACACTGACAGGCATTATCTTCTACCAGGGCGAGGAGGACGCCGCCCGCACCCGGCACTACGACCTGCTGATGGACAGCCTCATCCGCTGCTGGCGCACCTGGTTCCGGGAGGAGGAACTGCCCTTCCTGTTTGTGCAGCTGCCGGTGTGGATCAACAACGGCGAAGAAGACCCCCGGGACTGGCCCATCCTGCGCCACGCCCAGGAGCTGGCCTGGCGGCGGAACAGAAACACCGGCATGGCCTGCATCATCGACTGCGGCGAGTATGACAACATTCACCCCACCGACAAGCGCACCGTGGGCCAGCGCCTCTACCAGCAGGCCTTGCGGGTGGTTTACGGTGAAGAGGGCGAGTGCTCCCCCCGGGCGGTAAGCAAGCACTGCGAAGGCGATGCCCTGGTGGTGGAGCTGACAGCGCCTGTCATCCTCCGTGGGGAAGATGCGCCCCAGCACCTGGAAATTGCAGGGGAGGATGGCGTGTATCACCCGGCACAGTGCAGCATCCATGGAAATGAGCTGCGGTTGTCTGCTGCCCAGGTGGCGCACCCTGTATCTGCCCGCTATGCCCATTGGAACTGGTGCGTGGTGAACCTTTTCGGTGAAAACGGTCTGCCCCTTGCGCCGTTCATTTTGGCGTAAAAAGCAAGCCAAACTTTTTGCAGAAATGCCCATTGGATTTTGGGGCGCTCCTGTGATATAATCATCATTGCAACGAGTAGCAATCACTGCGTAAGTCCAGTTGATTGCTACTCGTTATTTTTTGAACAGGAGGATGCAAGTATGAAGCGCATTAAAGCTGCCTGCATCTGTCAGACGCTGCATTTTATGCTGAAGGAGGATGCACCTCACGACTGGGCGGTGCAGCAGGTGGAACAGGAGGTTGTACGCTACAAGGAACAAATGGAGCGCAGCCGCACCCAGTTCAAGCTGCTGGAGGAAGAAAAGCAACCGGATGGTTCCATTGTCCTGAAGCTCATTAAGCAGTACAACACCAGCCCTGTGGGCGACTATCTCAACTGAACAAAACGGTAAAAACAGCGTGTAGCCAGGCGGCGTAAATCCAGCACCGCCAGGTTACACGCTTTTTTGTCAGAAAGGATGAAGAACATGGAGCAAGCTTCAAACGATTTTCTGGTGAAAGACAGCGTGGGCAAGCTGATGCGCAAGTATTGCATTCCCTGCGTGATTTCCCTGGTGGTAGCCGCGCTGTATAACATTGTGGATCAGATTTTCATTGCCAACGCCCCTTACCTTGGCTCCTACGGCAATGCTGCCAATACGGTGGTTTTCCCCACAACAGTACTGGCCCTGGGCGTGGCGGTGATGATTGGCGATGGCTGCTGTGCCTTTGTCAGCCTGGCGCTGGGCAGCGACAAAAAGCAGGACGCCCACCGGGGCATTGGCAATGCCATTGTGCTGTGCCTGGCCTCCAGCCTGGTGCTGATGGCCGCCCTGCTGGCCCTGCAGGAACCCATATTGACCTTCTTCGGCGGCAAGGTGAATCCGCAGACCTACGCCTTTTCCAAGGAGTATTTCTTCTACATTGTGCTGGGCATTCCCGCGTACATGTTTGGCCAGGCCATGAACCCCATCATCCGCAGCGATGGCAGTCCCCGCTTTGCCATGGTAGCCACAGTATCCGGCGCGGTGACAAACATCATACTTGACCCGCTGTTCATCTATGTGTTCCACTGGGGCATGATGGGCGCAGCGGTGGCCACAGTGCTGGGACAGCTGCTGACGGCAGGCCTTTCCCTGTGGTATCTGTTCCGCACCAAGGCCATCCGGCTGGAAAAGAGCAGCTTCCAACTGGAGGGGCGCATCATCCGCCGGTTCCTGGGCCTGGGGCTGACCAGCTTCCTGGCCCAGGCCTCCCTGGTGGTTTCCATGGCAGCGGTGCAGAACATGTGCACCAAATACGGCGCGCTGGATGCGGTGTTTGGTCAGGCGGAATATGCACAGATTCCCCTGGCTGTGCTGGGCATTGTGATGAAGTTCTTCCAGATTGCCATTTCCGTGGCCATTGGCCTGGCGGCTGGGTGCATCCCCGTGGTGGGGTACAACATGGGCGCCGGCAGGAAGGACCGTGCCAGGGCCCTGTTCACCCGGCTGCTGGCGGCAGAAGCACTGATCGGCCTGGCGGCGCTTTTGCTGGTGGAGCTGTTCCCCCAAGGGCTGATCGGCATCTTCGGCGCAGCCAGCGAAAGCGAATACTACACCCGGTTTGCCATCCGCTGCTTCCGGGTCTACCTGTGCATGATGCCGCTGGCCATGGTAAACAAGGGCACCTTTATCTACCTGCAGGCCATCGGCCAGGCAGCAGCCTCCACCCTGGTATCCCTGACCAGGGAAATCATCTTCGGCGTGTTTCTGCCCATTCTGCTCCCGCTGATTTGGGGCCTGGACGGCATTCTGTATTCCTTCCCGGCGGCGGATATACTGACCTTTGTGCTGGCGCTGTTCTTCATCTGCCAAACCTACCGTATGCTGAACAGCAGACAGGCCTGAACCTTGGGGATTTTTCTTGCACAGCGCCGGCTTTTCTGCTATGCTTGTTGCGCAGGCCAGCCCTGCACAACACCGTTCAAACGAAAGAAGGCTTTGCCATGATTGCGGAGATCCTGTGCGTGGGCACCGAGCTGCTGATGGGCCAGGTGCTGAACACCAATGCGCAATTTCTTTCCCGGCGGCTCAGCGCCCTGGGCATCAGCCAGTTTCACCAAACCGTGGTGGGCGACAATGCTGCCCGGCTGGAGGAAGCCTACCGCCTGGCCCTTTCCCGGGCGGATGTGGTGATCACCTCCGGCGGCCTTGGCCCAACTGTGGACGACCTGACCAAACGGGTAGCCGCCCAGGTGGCTGGCAAACCCCTGGTGCTGAACCCGGAGGCAGAGGCTGCCCTGCGGGAGCGCTTCCGCCACATGACCTGCACCATGACGAAAAACAACCTCTCCCAGGCCATGTTCACGGCGGATTCCACCCTGCTGCCCAACGACCACGGCACCGCCCCCGGCGCTGTGGTGCCCATGGGCCAGGGGAAGGTGGTCATCCACCTGCCCGGCCCGCCGGCGGAGCTGCAGCCCATGTGGCTGAACTATGCCGAACCATGGCTGAAAGCCCGCTCCGGGCAGGTGCTGGTCAGCCGGTACATCCGCATTTTCGGCATGGGGGAATCCCAGGTGGATCAGCTCCTGGCGGACCTGGAAACCGGCGGCAACCCCAGCCTTTCCCCCTATTGCTCCACAGGTGAGGTGATGCTGCGGGCCACCGCCTGCGCAGATACGGAGGCTGCGGCCATCGCGCTGCTGACCCCCGTGCTGGCAGAGGTGCAGAAACGGCTGGGCAGCGTGATCTACGCCATTGAGGAGGAGGAGGGCGGCTCCCTGGCCCGCTGCGCCGTGGAAGCCCTGAAGCGCCGGGGGTGGACCATTGCCACCGCCGAAAGTCTGACAGGCGGGCTGATGGCCTCCTCCATGGTGGAGATTCCCGGCGCTTCCGCTGTGGTGAAAGGCGGCTTTGTGACCTATCAGACCATTTCCAAAACCATGCTGGTGGATGTGCCACAGGAGCTGATTGAGAAGTACGATGTGGTCAGCGCCCAGGTGGCTCAGGCCATGGCGGAGGGCGCCCGCAAGCGCCTGGGGACAGATATTGCCATCAGCGCCACAGGCCTTGCCGGCCCGGATGGCGGCACCCCGGAAAAGCCCGTGGGCACAGTGTTTGTGGGTATTGCCACCGCCGGGGGCACCCAGGTGCTTCCCCTGCACCTGCACGGGGACAGGATGCGCATCCGCACCCTGACCATGAAGCACGCCATGAACGCCGTGCGCCTGGCTGCAGAGAACACATAAAAAGCGGCCTGCCAGCCGCAAGCCGCCATCTGCCGCACACCAAACACTGGTGCGCGGCTCAGGGTGTCGAAAAAGTGGCAAAGCCACTTTTTCGAGGATTTGCGCTCCGTC
>CAYMOM010000032.1:0-16985 GCA_964391995.1 uncultured Faecalibacterium sp. | reverse complement strand
GCAGGGCGGCGGTGGCGGAGTGCCGCAGCCGGTCGATCTCCTCGTTGATGGAGGCATCCTTTTCGATGTAGGTATCGGAGGAGGCGATGTAGGCCTCCGGCTGGTAATAATCGTAATACGATACGAAATACTCCACCCGGCTGTCGGGAAAGAAGGCCTTCAGCTCGGAGCAGAGCTGGGCTGCCAGGGTCTTGTTGTGGGCGATGACCAGGGTAGGCTTCTGCACCCTTTCGATGACAGAGGCCATGGTGAAGGTTTTGCCCGAGCCGGTAACCCCCAGCAGCACCTGCTTGTCTAGGCCGTCCTTCACGCCCTGGGCCAGGGCGGCGATGGCCTCGGGCTGGTCACCGCTGGGCTGATAGGGAGCCTTTAGCACAAATTTGTCCATATACACCTCCGCGAACGTGCGTTCCTTTGCTATCATACCACAATTATCCGGGCAGGTAAAGGGGAACATGGCTTGCCAGATGGCGAAAATCAGGGTATAATGGCTGTGTCAATCCTTTTTGAAAAGGAGCTTGCGAAATGGCGAAAAGACGTGTGCGGGAGCGGGCAGCCAACTGGCTGCTTCCCCTGTTGTATGCACTGCCGCTGCTGGGCGGCGCGGCAGCGGCCCTGCTGCTGTGGGGCGATAAACTGTTGGAGCTGATTGGCATTGTGGTGAAGCTGGCGGTGATAGCATGAGAAGTGTTCGTTTGCCCGGCAGGGTGGCCCATGGGCTTGCATGGGTGTTGACCCTGCTGCTGACCCTGTGCCTGACCATGACCTGCCTGGCCTGGCAGGCCAACCGGGTGCTGACGGCGGAAAAACTCCACGAGGATGTGGCGCTGAACAGCCGGGTGCTGGAGGCCCAAAGAGCCCGGGTGGAGGAAAGGGTGAACCAGCTGGCGGAGGATTATTCCTTCCAGCCGGAAACGGTGATGAACCTGGTGAGCCAGGATGCCCTGGTGGAATACAACCGCCGGGTGATCGGCTGGTGGATGGGGCTTTTCCAGCCCAATCCCACCATTGAGGTGCCCGTGTGGGACACCGCCCAGGTGGAGCAGGCCGTGCGGGAGGATGCCCTTTTCCAGCAGAGCACAGCTGCCAACATGCGGCGCACCATTGCCAGGGACAAGGTGGCCTATCAGGTGGGCCTGGCGGTGAAGCGGGCCGTGCTGCCTGTGCGGGCGGACATTCTGGCTGCCCTGCTGCCCAAACTGATGGAGAAAATCAGCCTGCCTGCCCTGGCCCGGGGCGTTGGGCTGCTGCCGGTTCTGTGCGGCGCTGCATCGGGGGTACTGGCCCTGGTGCTGCTGGTGCTGATGCGCAAGCGCCTGACCAAGGCAGCCCTGTACATTGGCGCCGGGCTGGGGGCATCGGGCCTGAGCGCCCTGGGCCTGTGCCTGATGGCAGGGTGGCTGAACATCGGCGGCCTGGTGGGGGAAATCAGCAGCCTGCTGGCCTTGCAGCTGGAACTGCTGGCAAGCCGGGTGCTGCTGCAGGTGGGCATTTTTGCCGCCTGCGCGCTGCTGGCGGGCCTGGGGCTGATTGCCCTGCACCAGCGGGACATGCACCGCCTGGCCCGGCGCGGGAGGCGCAGCCAGGCATGATGCGCCAGGTGAACCATGCTATGGTGACATCCCCCAGGATTCCCCGGGCGCTGACCTTTGCCCTGGTGGCAGACCTGCACAACGGCCCCTATGAGGATATTCTGCCCCATTTACAGGGCGTGGACGCGGTGCTGATCCTGGGAGATCTGATCAACCGCCACCGGAAAGGCTTTGACCGGGCGGTGAGCTTTCTGCAGCAGGTGCCGGACATGGCGCCCACCTTTTACGCCATTGGCAATCATGAGTGGCGCAGCCCGCAGCGGGAGGCCTACTGGCCCCATGTGCTGCAGAGCCGTGCCACCGTGCTGGACAATGCATTCATCCCCTTTGCCGGCGTGACCCTGGGGGCGCTCAGCTCGGCCCCGGAGGAGAAGATCAACGCAGATTTTCTGGCGGGTATGGCGGCCCAGGATGGCTTTAAGCTGCTGATGTGCCACCACCCGGAGTGGTTCAGCCGCTATGTGGCGCGCTACGACATCGATTTGACCCTTTCCGGTCATGCCCACGGCGGGCAGGTGCGGATTGGCAGCCAGGGCCTGTATGCCCCGGGACAAGGGATTCTTCCCAAGCTGACAGGCGGGTGGTACTGCGACCATCGCCTGCTGGTGAGCCGCGGCATGACCAACTCCGCCAGAGCACCCCGGCTGAACAACCCCTGTGAGCTGATACTGCTGCACCTGCAGCCCCAATAAGCACCCAACGGCGGGTGCTTCAGGGTGTCGAAAAAGTGGCAAAGCCACTTTTTCGAGGATTTGCGCTACGTCACTGTCAAAGCTGCAAGCAGCTTTGACGGCCGTTCCTCCGCGTAAGGAAAGTTTCCGGCGGAGCCGGAAACGCCCCGCCCGCGCGGCAAAGCCCCGCGATACGAATAAAGTCAGAGGGCCTGCGGGCCCTCCGACACCTCCCGAAGGTTTTTGACAGCCTTGCAGCACCCAACGGCGGGTGCTTTTTTCGTCAGGAAAGGCAAGTTTCCGCATCGCGCTTGCATGGGGGCGGAACATTCGATATAATAAAGCGGTTAGGAGTGATGGCTGTGAAGATTGCGCTGCCAGCGGCTGTGGAGTTTATCATCAACCGGCTGAACCAGCATGGACACCAAGCCTATGCCGTGGGCGGCTGCGTGCGGGATTCCCTGCTGGGCGTGACGCCCAAGGACTGGGACATTTGCACCTCTGCCCTGCCAGAGGACATGCAGCAGGTGTTTGCGGATCAGCATGTGGTGGAAACCGGGCTGAAGCACGGCACACTGACTGTGGTTATCCACCATGTGCCCTATGAGGTCACCACCTTCCGGGTGGACGGGGAATACACCGACCACCGGCACCCGGATCAGGTGCGCTTTGTTCAGCATGTGCGGGAAGATCTGGCCCGGCGGGACTTTACGGTGAACGCCATGGCCTATCACCCGGAAAACGGGCTGGTGGATGCCTTCCGTGGACAGGAAGACCTGGCGGCGGGGGTGATCCGCTGCGTGGGCGAGCCGGCGCGCCGCTTTGACGAGGACGCGCTGCGGATTCTCCGGGCGCTGCGGTTTGCCTCCACCTACGATTTCACCATTGAGGAAGAAACTGCTGCTGCCGTGCATAACCTGAAGGGAACGCTGAGCGGCGTGGCGGCGGAGCGCATCCGTGCGGAGCTGGGCAAGCTGCTGTGCGGCAAAGGCGCAGGCGGTATTCTGCGGCAGTATGCTGACGTTATCTTCCAGGTGCTGCCGGAGCTGGCGCCCATGCTGAACTTCCAGCAGCACACACCCTTCCACCGCTACGACGTTTGGGAGCACACCGTCCGCGGGGTGGAGAGCATCCCTGCCAGTGAAGTGCTGCGGCTGGCGATGCTGCTGCATGACAGCGGCAAGCCATCCACCTTTACGCTGGATGAGAACGGCGTGGGGCACGCCTATGGGCACCAGGCCATATCGGCGGAAATCGCTGCCCGGGCACTGGAAAGCCTGCGTGTGGACAATGCCACCAGGGAGCGTGTGCTGCTGCTGGTGAAGCACCATGATATTCCCCTGGACACCACGCCCCGGTGCCTGAAACGCCGCCTGAACCAATTTGGCGAGGAAACGGTGCGCCAGCTGATTGAAGTGCGCCGGGCGGACATGATGGGCAAAGGCACCATGACCGCAGAGGATGCTAATCGCCATGCAGAAGGCCTGCGGCAGGCGCTGGATGCCCTGCTGGCCACCCGGCCTTGCGTGACGCTGAAGGATCTGGCTGTCCGCGGCGGCGACCTGATGCAGCTGGGCATCAGGGGCAAGGCAGTGGGCCAGTGCCTGGGATACCTGCTGAATGAAGTGATGGAAGACCGTTTGGTGAACGATGCGCCCCGGCTGCTGGCGGCGGCGGAGCAATGGAAATTGGAGGCGATGGGATGAATGTATGGCCGTTGAATCGTTTCTTAGGTGAAGGCGCGGACAGGGGCAAGCTGGGCCAGGCTGGTTCCTTTGTGGGGATTGTGGTGAATGCGCTGCTGGCGGTTATGAAATTCCTGGTGGGCGCCATGACTGGCTCGGTGGCTGTGGCGGCGGATGCGGTGAACAACCTGTCCGACGCAGGCGGCAGCGTGGTATCCCTGGTGACCATGCGCATGGCGCAGAAACCTGTGGACAAGGAGCATCCCTTCGGGCACGGGCGCATGGAGTACATCGGCGCCCTGGGCGTGGGTGCGCTGATTATCCTCATGGGCTTTGAGCTGTTTCGGGATTCCATTGCCAGCATCATGAACCCGGAGCTGCTGGACTTTGGCTGGGTGCCGCTGATCATCATGCTGGTCAGCATTGGCATGAAGCTGTGGCTGTACCGCTTCTATAAGCAAGTAGGCACGGAAATCGGCTCCGCCACCCTGCTGGCTGCCAGCAAGGATTCCCTGTCCGATGTGGCGGCAACCTCCGCCGTGGTGGTCAGCATGCTGGCGGGGTATTTCCTCCGCTGGTCCACGGACGGATGGATGGGTCTGGTGGTGGCGCTGCTGATTTTCAAGGCCGGGTTCGGTGTGTGCAAGGGTACCATCGACCAGCTGCTGGGCGGCGAGCCGGACAAGGAGCTGGGCCGGAAAATATGCGATATGGTGCTGGCCTACGACAGCATACTGGGCGTCCACGACCTGATGGTGCACGACTATGGCCCGGGGCGGTGCATGGCCTCGCTCCATGCGGAGGTTCCGGCAGACGGCAGCCTGATTGAGCTGCATGAGGTGATTGACCGGGCGGAGCAGGAGATTGCCGAGAAGCTGAACATCATCGTGTGCATTCATATGGACCCCATCGTGACCGGGGATGAGGAAACCGACAAGGCCCACGATGCCCTCAGCGCCTTTCTGGCCCGGGAAGGCCTGATGCTCCACGACCTGCGCCGGGTGCCGGGAAAGGAGCAGATCAACCTGGTGTTCGATGTGGCTGTCCCCGTGGACTATGAAGATGTGGAGGGCCTGCGCCGGCGCATCTGCGCGGCGGCAAAGGAGCTTGACCCCCGATACGCCTGCGTGATTCACTTCGATATGGATTTTTATCACGATACCAAGGAATGAAAGAAGGAAAACCCATGATGAAGCATCTGGCCTGCCTGGTTCTTGCGCTGCTGCTGGCGCTGCCCTGCGCCCTGGCGGAGGACGGCCTGGAAGACTATTCCGCCGATGAACTGCTGGACATGATGGCTGAAATACCCGATGAAGGGGAGGACAATTCTGCCTTTATGGTGCTGCCGGAGGACATTGCCATGCCGGAGGATGACACCTACACCCTTTTGCTGGTGGGCAGCGATGCCTATGGTGACGAAAAACGGGGCAGGAGTGATACCACCATTCTGGTGCAGGTAGATGGCAGCAGCAAGACCATCCGCATGGCCAGCTTTCTGCGGGACATGTATGTGAAGATCCCCGGCAAGGGCAGCAACCGGCTGAACGCCAGCTACATCTGGGGCGGCGATCAGCTTTTGCGCAAAACCCTGGAAACCAACTTTGGCGTAACGGCGGATGCGTATGTTGAGGTGAATTTCGAACGGCTGGTGCAGGTGATTGACGGCATTGGCGGCGTGGAGGTGGAGGTCAGCGAGAAGGAACGCCGGCAGGTGAACAGCATCCTGAAATTCTACAACGTGCAGATTGGCGACAGGGAAAGCGACCAGCTGTTGGAGGAAAGCGGCCTGGTGAACCTGACGGGCAAGCAGGCCCTGTGCTACAGCCGCATCAGGAAGATTGACGGGGATTTCCAGCGCACAGGCCGCCAGCGTAAGGTGCTGGAGGCTGCCTTTCACAAGGTGACACAGCTGAGCATGGCGGAAATCAGCACGCTGATCATGCAGAACATCAGCGCCGTGAAAACCGACCTGACCATCTTTGACGCCATCGACCTGATTCCCCTGGCGCTGCGCTGCAAGAACGCCACCTTCGAAACCCTGACCATTCCCGTTGACGGCGCATACAAAAACACCACCATTGACGGCATGGCGGTGCTGCGGCCTGACCTGAAGAAAAACCAGCAGGCGCTGAAGGAATTCTTCGGCCTGGAATAACCCGGCGGTGAAGCGCCTTCACCGTACCACAAAAAGGGCTGGCCCCAAACGGAGCAGCCCTTTTTCTGCGTGCAGGGAGCTTAGCCGATCTTGGCCAGCACCAGCATCAGCAGGGAAATGCCAACGAAAATGCCGGCGGCAATCTTGGTGCCCAGAGCCAGCTTGGCATCGATGGTCTTGGCCTTGTTCTTGCTGAAGTAGCTCTCCATCTGGCCAGCCACAGCACCCAGGCCCTTGGCGTTGCTGCTCTGCAGCAGCACGGTGGCGATCATGAACAGGCAGGCAAGAATCAGCACGATAGAAAGAATCACATTCACAACAACCATGATAAAACCTCCTTGAGTTTCGCTTAACTATGATACCACACGTTTCACCAAAACACAAGCACAAATTGGGCCGCTTTTTCGCCATTTGTTTGGTATTTGTCCGTTTTGTCCCTTTTCAAATCCGGAAAAGGGTTGTACAATGGTAGCACAAGCAGCCGAATAACCGCCGGGTTTGGGCTGCCGGAAAATGTAAGCATTTACACGAGCAAACAAGGAGGTATTTCCCATGGAGCTTCGCACCGCTTCCTCTCCCCGGGATGTGAAAACCTATGACACTGCCCGCCTGCGGGAGGAGTTTCTGATTCAAAACCTGTTTGTGGCCGATGAGGTGAAGATGGTCTACAGCCATATTGACCGCATCATTACCGGTGCTGCGGTGCCTGTCACCAAGGCCCTGAAAATTGACGCCGGCGAGGAACTGCGGGCGGAATACTTCCTGCAGCGCCGGGAAATGGGCATCATCAACATTGGCGGCGAAGGCAAGGTGACGGTGGACGGCACCAGCTACACCCTGCGCCCCCGTGACGGCATTTATATCGGCCGCGGCTGCAAGGATATTGTGCTGGAGAGCACCGATGCTGAAAAGCCTGCCCACTTCTATTTCAACTCCTGTCCCGCCCATAAGGCTTATCCCACGGTGTACATCCGGCCTGAGGACTGCGTGCGGGTGGAGCTGGGCGCTCTGGAAACCTCCAACCACCGCACCATTTGCAAGTACATCCTGCCTGGGCAGGTGGAAAGCTGCCAGCTGGTGATGGGCATGACCAGCCTGAAGCCCGGCAGCGTGTGGAACACCATGCCCTGCCATACCCACGACCGTCGCATGGAGGTTTACCTGTATTTCGACCTGCCGGAGGACGCCTTTGTGATGCACTTCATGGGCGAGGGCAGCGAAACCCGCCACATCATCATGCGGAACGAGGAGGCCGTCATCAGCCCCAGCTGGTCCATCCACTCCGGCGCCGGCTCCCAGAACTACACCTTTATCTGGGGCATGTGCGGCGAAAACCAGGACTTTGACGACATGGACGGCATTGCCACCAAGGATCTTCTTTAACCAACCATTGCGAAAGGAGCAATCACCATGAACATTATGGAATCCTTCTCCCTGAAGGGCAAGGTGGCCCTGATTACCGGCGCCAGCTACGGCATTGGCTTTGCCATCGCCTGCGCCCTGCACGAGGCCGGCGCAACCATCGTTTTCAACGACATTAAGCAGGAGCTGGTGGACAAGGGCCTGGCAGCTTATGCTGAAAAGAACATTCCTGCCCACGGCTACGTTTGCGACGTGACGGACGAGGCCGCCGTCAACGCCCTGGTGGCGAAGATTGAGGAAGAGGTCGGCGTGATCGACATTCTGGTGAACAACGCGGGCATCATCAAGCGCATTCCCATGACGGAAATGACCGCCGAGCAGTTCCGCCAGGTGATTGACGTGGACCTGAACGCTCCCTTCATCTGTGCCAAGGCTGTGATTCCTTCCATGATTAAGAAGGGCCATGGCAAGATTATCAACATCTGCTCCATGATGTCCGAGCTGGGCCGGGAAACCGTTTCCGCCTACGCGGCAGCCAAGGGCGGCCTGAAGATGCTGACCAAGAACATCGCCTCGGAGTACGGCGCTGCCAACATCCAGTGCAATGGCATTGGCCCCGGTTATATCGCCACGCCCCAGACGGCACCCCTGCGGGAGGTTCAGCCCGATGGCAGCCGTCACCCCTTCGACCAGTTCATCCTGGCCAAGACCCCTGCCAACCGCTGGGGCGACCCGGAGGATCTGGCGGCGCCGGCGGTGTTCCTGGCCTCCGATGCGTCCAACTTTGTCAATGGGCACATCCTGTATGTGGATGGCGGCATCCTGGCCTATATTGGCAAGCAGCCCTAAGGCATCCGTTCTTACGCAAAATGCCCTCTTTCCGCAAAGGAAAGAGGGCGATTTTTGTGCAGCAAGGCGCGTTACAGGGTTTGCTTGCTTTCGCAGTACACGCAGCGGCATTCGCCGCGGGCTTTGTCCGTCCAGCGGAACAGGTGGGGCAGCTCCTGCTCGCAGGAGGTGATGCACCGGGGGTTCCGGCAGCGGAGCGCGCCGGAGAAGGTTTCCTCCGGCTGGGGTGCGCTGCGGTCGTTCAGGAGCTTGTGGATCAGCGCCATGCGCATGTATTTGCCGTTGAGCACCTGCTTGAAATAGCAGGCCCGGGGGTCGCTGTCCACCTGAACACTGATCTCGTTCACCCGGGGCAGGGGATGGAGAATCGCCAGGTCGGCCTTGGCGGAGCGGAGCTTATCCACGGTGAGGATGTAGCTGTCCTTCAGCCGTTCATACTCGTCCTTGTCCTCAAAGCGCTCCCGCTGGATACGGGTCATGTACAGGATGTCCAGCTGGGGCATGGCGTCCTCCAGGCTGGCGGTTTCCTGATAGGGCATGGCGTGCCTTTCCAGCACTTCCTGCTTCACATAGTCCGGCAGGCACAGCTCTTTGGGGGAAATCAGCACCACCTGCACGCCCTCGTAGCGGGACAGCGCCGCAATGAGGGAATGCACCGTGCGCCCGTATTTCAAATCGCCGCAGAAACCCACGGTCATGTTCCCCAGGCGGCCTTTTTCCCGGTGGATGGTCAAAAGGTCAGCCAGGGTCTGGGTGGGGTGTGCGTGCCCGCCGTCGCCGGCGTTGATGACAGGGATGCTGGCGTTTTTCGCTGCCACATAGGGTGCGCCTTCCTTGGGATGGCGCATGGCGATGATGTCTGCATAGCAGCTGATGACCTTGGCGGTATCCGCCACACTTTCGCCCTTGGCGGCGGAGGAGCTGCCTGCCTCGGAAAAGCCAATCACGCTGCCGCCCAGCTCCAGCATGGCGGCTTCAAAGCTCAGGCGGGTGCGGGTGGAAGGCTCGAAGAACAGGGTAGCCAGCTTTTTCCCTTGGCAGACCTGGGCATACTTGGCGGGGTGGTCTATCATGTCGCAGGCGGTGGCGATCAGCTCGTCCAGCTCCTGGACGGAGAAATCGGTAATATCGATGAGGCTTCTCATTTTCCAATCCAGCTTTCGTCGGAGGGATTGTTGCGGAAGGCAATCAGCCGGGCCACATCCTCGGGCCGGATGTAGTTTTCATCAGCCGCCACCTGGGCAATCACGTCGAAGTTGGTCAGGGACACGTTCTTCACGTTGGCAGCAGCCAGGCGGTCGATACCCTTCTGCATGCCATAGGTGAAGATGCTGGCAATGCCCAGCACCTGGGCGCCGGCTTCACGCAGGACATTGACCACCTCCAGTACGCTGCCGCCGGTGGAAATCAGGTCCTCCACCACAACCACCTTCTGGCCGGGGAGCAGCTTGCCCTCGATCTGGTTCTGCCGGCCGTGATCCTTGGCGCCGGAGCGGACGTAGCCCATGGGCAGGCCCATCAGGTGGGCGGTGATGGCGGCGTGGGCGATACCGGCGGTGGAGGTGCCCATCAGCACTTCCGCATCGGGGTAATGCTGGCGGATGATCTCCGCCAGGCCTTCCTCCACATCCGTGCGGACGGCGGGGGCGGTGAGGGTCAGGCGGTTGTCGCAGTAGACCGGGCTCTTGATGCCGCTGGCCCAGGTGAAGGGCTCCTCGGGGCGGAAGAAAACAGCCTGGATGGACAGCAGGTCTTTGGCAATACGCTTTTCCATGGTGATACGCTCCTTTAATAATCAACAAATTCACGAATGCAGCGCTCGTAAGCGGCAACGGGGTCTTCAGCGGCGGTGATGGGCCGGCCCACCACAATGTAGTCGGAGCCAATCTTCTTGGCCTCTTCGGGGGTCATGACGCGCTTCTGGTCGCCCTTGTCCCCATCGGCAAAGCGGACGCCGGGGGTCACCGTCAGGAAGGAAGCGCCGCACTTTTCGTGCACCTTGCCGGCTTCCAGGGGGGAGCAGACCACGCCGTCCAGCCCGGCGGCCTTGGCGTTGGCAGCGTAGTGCATGACCACATCGGCCATGGGCTGCTCAATCAGCAGATCCTTGCGCATGCTTTCCTCATCGGTGGAGGTCAGCTGGGTTACGGCAATCAGCAGCGGGCGGGTGCCGTCCTCCCGGGTCAGGCCTTCAATGGCGGCTTCCATCATGCGGATGGTGCCGGCGGCGTGCAGGTTGCACATGTCCACATCCAGCCGGGACAGAACAGCCATGGACTTCTTCACTGTGTTCGGAATGTCATGCAGCTTCAGGTCCAGGAAAATCTTGTGCCCGCGGCGCTTGATTTCCCGCACGATGGAAGGCCCTTCGGCATAGTACAGCTCCATGCCGATTTTCACAAAGGGCTTGCGGCCGGTGAACTTGTCCAGGAAAGCAAAGGTCTTCTCTGCGCTGTCGAAATCGCAGGCAATGATAACGTCCTTACCCATTAGCGTGTACCTCCTATAATGTCGCTGAGTGCGCTGATACCGTATTTCTCCATGGTGGCGGGCAGTGCGGCGATGATGTCCCGGCAGGCGAAGGGGTTCACCAGGTTGGCGGCGCCCACCTGTACGGCGGTAGCGCCCGCCAGCATCATTTCAACCACATCTTCCGCCGTGGAAACGCCGCCCATGCCCACCACGGGAATCTTCACGGCGCTGGCGACCTGATACACCATCCGCACAGCCACCGGGAAAATGGCGCTGCCGGAGAAGCCACCCATTTTGTTGGCAATCACCGGGCGGCGGGTGCGCAGGTCAATGCGCATGCCCAGCAGGGTATTGATCAGGCTGATGCCGTCTGCGCCTGCATCCTCGCAGGCCTTGGCGATGGACACAATGTCCGTCACGTTGGGGGAGAGCTTGATGAGTACCGGCTTGGTGGTGACTTTCTTCACTGCCCGGGTCACCTCTGCCGCAGCCTCCGGCGAGGTGCCGAAGCTCATGCCGCCGCCGTGAACATTGGGGCAGCTGACATTGACCTCCAGCCAGCCAACCTCCGGGCAGGCGTCCAGCCGCTGGCAGGTATAGGCGTAATCCTCCACGGAAAAGCCGCTGACGTTGGCCATCACCTTCTTGTGGAAGCACTGGCGCATCTTCGGCAGTTCCTCGGAGATGACCTTCTCCACACCGGGGTTTTGCAGGCCCACGGCGTTAATCATGCCGGCAGTGCACTCGGCAATGCGGGGCGTGGGGTTGCCGAAGCGGGGTTCTTTGGTGGTTCCCTTGAAGGAGAATGTGCCCAGCATATTGATGTCGTACAGCTCGGCAAACTCGTATCCGTAGCCAAAGGTGCCGCTGGCGGGGATGATGGGGTTGTCCATTTCAATGCCGCACAGGCTGACGCTTAGCTTTCCCACAGAATCTCCTCCTTCCGCAGCACAGGGCCTTCCTTGCAAATGCGCTTGTTGCCGGTGATGGTCTTGCAGGAGCAGCCCATGCAGGCGCCAAAGCCGCAGCCCATGCGCTCCTCAAAGCTGAACTGGCCGGAGGTGCTGGTGGCCTTGTACACGGCCTTCAGCATAGGCTCCGGGCCGCAGGTGTAGAAGTGGGTGTAGGGAATGCCTGCCATGGCGTCGGTGACAAACCCCTTCACGCCCATGGAGCCATCCGCCGTAGCCACGCGAACCTGTGCGCCCAGGGCGGTGAATTCATCAGCGTAGAATACTTCCTCCGCCGTGTTGAAGCCCAGAATCACGCTGACCTGCTTGCCCTGGGCAATCAGCTCCTTTGCCAGCATGTACAGGGGCGGCACGCCCACGCCGCCGCCCAGCAGCAGCGGATAATCGCCGGAAGCGCCGGTGTCGTAGCCGTTGCCAAGGCCCGTCAGCACGTCCAGGGTTTCACCGGGGGTCATGGTGCTCATGGCTTGCGTGCCGTGACCCACCACCTTGTAGATCAGGGTCAGCACGCCTGCGGTACAGTCGCACACAGAAATGGGACGCCGCAGGAAGAAGCCATCTAGCTTGATGTTCACAAACTG
Source organism: uncultured Faecalibacterium sp. (assembly GCA_964391995.1). Lineage (GTDB taxonomy): Bacteria > Bacillota > Clostridia > Christensenellales > Aristaeellaceae > UBA11524. The sequence continues at coordinate 4,647 of CAYMOM010000032.1, read as the reverse complement.
CCCCGGGCGGGTAATGGCGCTGGTGTCGCCGGAAAGAACCATGCGGTAGACGTTTGCGGTCAGCGCCGTGTTTTCCGTGATGGTGAAAATGCTTTGCTTCATATGTCCTCGCTTATGCATCGATGGTGGAAATGCGCAGGGTGGTTTCGTCCAGCACGTCCAGCAGCACCTTCACCGTGTCCAGAGAGGAGAAAAGGGTCACGTTGCTTTCCGTGGCGAAGCGGCGAATCTGATAGCCGTCGCTCTGCTGGCGGGGTGCACCCACCTCGCTGGTGTTAATCACATAGGCAATGTGCCCCTGGCGGATGGATTCGCCAATCTCGTTGCTGCCCTCGGCAATCTTCTTCAGCACATGGGTGCGGATGCCGTTTTCCTTCAGGAATTTAGCGGTGCCGGCAGTGGCCTCAATGTTGAAGCCCAGGTTGTAGAAGCGGCGGATCAGGGGCAGAGCCTCCTGCTTGTCCTTGTCGGCAATGGTGGCGAACACGGTGCCGTAGTTTTGCAGGTGCATGCCGGAGGCCTGCAGCGCTTTGTACAGGGCACGGTTCAGCTTGTCGTCATAGCCGATGGCTTCGCCGGTGGACTTCATTTCCGGGGACAGGTAGGCATCCAGGCCGCGAATCTTGTTGAAGGAGAACACGGGCACCTTCACATACCAGCGCTTTTTCTCCTCCGGGTACAGGTCGAAGATGCCCTGCTCCTTCAGGCTCTTGCCCATGATGACCTGGGTGGCAATGTCCGCCAGGGAGTAGCCCGTGGCCTTGGACAGGAAAGGCACCGTGCGGGAGGAACGGGGGTTCACCTCGATGATAAACACATTGTCGTTATCATCCACAATGAACTGGATGTTGAACAGGCCCACAATGCCGATGCCCAGGCCCAGCTTTTTTGCATAGCCCAGGATGGTGCCCTTCACCTTGTTGGAAATGCTGAAGGAGGGATACACGCTGATGGAGTCGCCAGAGTGGATGCCGGTGCGCTCCACCAGCTCCATAATGCCGGGAACGAACACATCCCGCCCGTCGCAGATGGCGTCGATTTCCACTTCCTTGCCGCTGATGTACTTGTCCACCAGCACGGGCTTGTCCTCGTCAATCTCCACGGCGGTCTTCAGGTAGTGGCGCAGCTGCTCCTCGTTGGCGACAATCTGCATGGCACGGCCGCCCAGCACGAAGGAGGGACGCACAAGCACCGGATAGCCAATGCGGGCCGCGGCGGCAATGCCGTCTTCAATCCTGGTTACAGCCTGGCCCTGGGGCTGGGGAATGTTCAGCTCCACCAGCAGCTTTTCAAACAGGTCGCGGTTTTCCGCCCGGTCGATGGCGGCGCAGTCCGTGCCGATGATTTTCACACCCCGGCGCATCAGCGGGTCAGCCAGGTTGATGGCGGTCTGTCCGCCCAGGGAGGCAATCACGCCTTCCGGCTGCTCAAAGTCGATGATGTTCATCACATCCTCGGGGGTGAGAGGCTCGAAGTACAGCTTGTCGCTGGTGGTGTAGTCGGTGGACACGGTTTCCGGGTTGTTGTTGATGATGATGGACTCGTAACCCTCCTGGCGGATGGTGGTCACTGCGTGCACGGTGGAGTAGTCAAACTCCACGCCCTGACCGATGCGGATGGGGCCTGCACCCAGCACCACAACCTTTCTGCGGCTGGTCAGGCGGGAATCATTCTCGCCGGTGTAGGAGGAATACAGGCAGGGGATATAGGTGCCGGTGTGCAGGGTGTCCACCATGCGGAACACAGGGGTAATGCCGTTTTCCTTGCGGGTGCGGCACACGGAAAGCTCGTCTGTGTTCCACAGCTTGGCGATATACGGGTCGGAGAAGCCCAGCACCTTGGCCTGGCGCAGCACCTCGGCAGAGCCGGGGTTTTCCGCCAGCTGCTTTTCCATGTCCACAATCCGCTGGAAGGACTCCAGGAAGTAGGCGGTGATCATGGTGGCCTGGTGGATGGTTTCGATGGGCGTGCCCATGCGCATCAGCTGGGTGATGGCGAAGACATTGTCGGAATGGAAGTCCTGCACATAGGTCAGCAGCTCTTCCCGGGTGCAGCCGTCAAACTTGGTCATGTGCAGGTGATTGACACCGATTTCCAGTGAGCGCACGGACTTCAGCAGGCATTCCTCCAGGTTGGAGCCAATGCCCATCACCTCGCCGGTGGCCTTCATCTGGGTGCCCAGCAGGTTGGGCGCGGCGGCGAACTTATCAAAGGGGAAGCGGGGGAACTTGGCCACCATGTAGTCCAGCTTAGGCTCCATGGCAGCGGTGCCGCCGGCCACGCTGATGTCCTCAAGGGCCATGCCCACGGCAATCTTGGCAGTCACCCGGGCAATGGGGTAGCCGCTGGCCTTGGAGGCCAGGGCGGAGGAACGGGACACACGGGGGTTGACCTCAATGAGGTAATACTCGCTGGTTTCGGGGTTCAGGGCAAACTGCACATTGCAGCCGCCCTCAATCTTCAGTTCGCGGATGATTTTGATGGCGCTGTCGTTGAGCATCTTCTCGTCTTCCTTGCTCAGGGTCATGATGGGAGCCACCACCAGAGAGTCGCCGGTGTGGACACCCACGGGGTCGATGTTCTCCATGCCGCAGATGGTGATGGCATGGTCGTTGGAGTCCCGCATGACCTCGAACTCGATCTCCTTGTAGCCCTTGACGCTCTTTTCAATCAGCACCTGGTGCACGGGGGAGAGCTTGAAGCCGTTCATGCCGATTTCAATCAGCTCTTCTTCATTGCCGGCAAAGCCGCCGCCGGTGCCGCCCAGGGTGAAGGCAGGCCGCAGCACCACCGGATAGCCGATGCGGGCCGCAGCGGCCTTGGCCTCCTCCAGGTTGTAGGTGATTTCGGAGGGGATGGTAGGCTCGCCAATGGACTGGCACAGCTCCTTGAACAGCTCCCGGTCCTCGGCGGTTTCGATGCTCTTGCCGGAGGTGCCCAGCAGCTCCGTGTGGCACTCCTTCAAAATGCCCTTCTTCTCCAGCTGCATGGCCAGGTTCAGGCCGGTCTGTCCGCCGATGCCGGGAACAATGGCGTCCGGGCGCTCGTAGCGGAGAATCTTGGCGATGTACTCCAATGTCAGCGGCTCCATGTACACCTTGTCGGCAATGGTGGTATCGGTCATAATGGTGGCGGGGTTGGAGTTCACCAGCACCACCTCATAGCCCTCTTCCTTCAGCGCCAGGCAGGCCTGGGTGCCTGCATAGTCGAACTCTGCCGCCTGACCGATCACAATGGGGCCGGAGCCGATGATCAGTATCTTCTTGATGTCCGTGCGCTTTGCCATAATGCTCTCCTCCTTATTTCTGATAGACGGCCTGTCCGTTCCGGCAGGTCAGGTAGTTTACGCCGCAAAGCTGCGCACCCTCATAGGGTGTGGCGCGGCCTTTGGAAAGAAAACCGTCAGGGTCAACCGTGAAGCACTCATCCAGCTTCCACAGGGAGAAGCCGTTTTCTTCCGGCAGATGGAAGCGCCTGCGGGGCGCGTGCACCAGCAGCTCCATCAGCCTTTCCATGGGCAGGATGCCCGGCTTCACCAGATGGGTGCAGAGAACCGGCAAGGCGGTTTCCAGGCCAACGATGCCGAAGGGACTGCCTTCCAGCCCACGCTGCTTTTCCTCGGCGCTGTGGGGCGCATGGTCGGTGGCGATCATGTCGATGGTGCCATCTAGCACGCCTTCCAGCAGGGCTTCCTGGTCGGCCCTGGTGCGCAGCGGCGGGTTCATCTTGAATCGCCCGTGTTCCTGCAGGTCGTCCTCGCAGAGGGTCAGGTAGTGGGGTGCGGTTTCGCAGGTCACATCCACGCCTTCTGCCTTGGCCTGGCGGATCAGCGCCACGCTTTCCCTGGTGGAAATGTGGCACACATGGTAGGCACAGCCGGTTTCCTTCGCCAGGCGCAGGTCGCGCTCAATCTGCCCCCATTCGCTTTCGGAGCATATGCCCCGGTGCCCGTGGGCCTGGGCGTAGGCGCCATCGTGAATGTACCCGCCATGGAGCAGGCTGTTGACCTCGCAGTGGGCGACGATCATCTTTCCCAGCGCCCTGGCGCGCACCATGGCGGCACGCATCATGCTTTCCTCCTGCACGCCGCGCCCGTCATCGGAAAAGGCGATGACCCGGCTGGCCAGCCCGTCCATGTCGGCCAGGCGTTCACCCTTTTCCTCCACGGTGATGGCGCCGTAGGGGTGCACGCCAATCACCGCATCCCGGGCGATGATGTCCAGCTGCTGCTGCAAATGGGCCAGGCTGTCCGGCACGGGGGAAAGGTTGGGCATGGTGCACACATCGGTGTATCCACCCCGGGCCGCCGCCCTTGAGCCGCAGGCCACCGTGCCCTTATAAGAAAAGCCCGGCTCACGGAAATGCACATGCACATCGCACAAGCCGGGAAAAACGGTATAATCGCCATCGGGAAGAAACACCTTGTCCCTGTTGGAAGAAAGGAACTCCTGCGCCAGTCCCAGGGCAGATGCCTCGCCGCCAGCCTGATGCAGATGTACCATCGCGATGCCTCCTTGCACAAAAAAAGCCTGCCGTGCAGGGCAAGACTCGCATGAAAAAGCTGTTCTTATGCAGCACAAGAACGCAGCTTATGAGAATCTTGCCGGTCTCACGGTACCGACTTAAAGATCGTTACAGTTCTTTATA
>CAYMOM010000031.1:0-17265 GCA_964391995.1 uncultured Faecalibacterium sp. | reverse complement strand
CGGCTCCCTTTTTTGTTACATCGCTTACGCGCCGCTTCCCTCTTGCATTTTCAGCTTTGTGTGATAGAATGAGTGCGTGCATGAATTTGCCATAAGGGAGGTTTTTCTTTTTATGCGCATTATTGTTGTGGGCGATGGCAAGGTGGGTCACACCCTGGCGGAGAGCCTGACCGGCGAGGGACACGACATCGTGATGATCGACAGGGACGATGAGGTGCTCCAAAGCTGCGAGGACACGCTGGATGTGCTGTGCATCCAAGGCAATGGCGCCAATGCCAAAACCCTTATCGAGGCCGGCGCGCCCTCGGCAGACATTGTTATTTCCGCCACCGCCAGCGATGAAACCAACATGCTCTGCTGCCTGGTGGCCAAGCGCCTGGGCGCCAAATACACCATCGCCCGCATCCGCGACCCGGAATACAACGAAAGTCTGACCCTGCTCCAGCGGGAGCTGGGCATTGACCTGACCATCAACCCAGAGCGGGCCACCGCCATTGAAATCAGCCGCCTGCTGCGCTTCACCTTCGCCAGCAATATCGAGTCCTTTGCCAAGGGACAGGTGGAGATGATGGACTTCCGCGCCCAGGAAAAGGATCCCATTGTGGGCTTTCCCCTGCACCAGCTGCCCAGCCGCCTGCCGGGCATTCCCCGGGTGCTGTATGCCGCCGTGGAGCGGGACAGCCAGGTGTACATCCCCAATGGTGATTTCATCATCCGCTCCGGGGACAGGGTGCATGTCACCGCCGATGCCGTTACCATGACGGACTATTTCCGCTTCCTGGGCCGCAATTCCCTGCGGGTGAAGAAGGTCATGCTGCTGGGCGGCAGCCGCATCAGCTATTACCTGGCGAAAATGCTGGTGCCCATGGGCGTGCATGTGTCTCTCATCGAAATCGACCCCCAAAAGGCCGAGGCCCTCAGCGAAATGCTCCCCCATGTGGATGTGATTCTGGGCGACGGCACCGACCAGGAGCTGCTGACCCAGGAGGCTCTCAGTGATATGGACGCCTTTGTTTCCCTCAGCGACCGGGACGAGGAAAACCTGATGACCGGCCTGTATGCCGCCCGGCAAGGGGTCAAGAAGGTGATTGTGAAAAACACCCGTGTTTCTTACGAGGATATTCTGGCAGACCTGGGCCTGGACAGCATGGTCAGCCCCCGTACCATCACCTGCAACAGCATTCTCCGCTATGTCCGCGCCCGGGTGAACGGCGGCGGCACCGCCGTGGAGCGCCTGTACCGGCTGATGGACGGCAAGGCCGAGGCCATGGAGTTCATCGCCCGTGCCGGCGACCCCTATATCGGCGTCCCCCTGAAGAATCTGGACGTGCGCCGCAATACCCTGGTGGCCGTGATCGTCCGGGGCAGCAAGGTTATTGTCCCCTTTGGCGGCGACCACATTGAGGATGGGGACCATGTGATCATCATGGCTGCCGAAAACGGCATTACCGATTTGAACGAGGTCATTCGCAAATGAACATACAGCTTGTTTTCCGGCTGATCGGCTCCATTCTCATGCTGGAAGCTGCCTCCATGGTGCCTTCGCTGGCAGTTTCCCTGTACTTTGGCGATGGTGACGCCCTGGCCTTTGTGTACACCATGGGGCTGCTGCTCCTGCTGGGCGTGCCCATGCGCTTTCTTTCCCGTCCCGCCTCCACCGACCTGCGGGCCAGGGAAGGTTTTCTGGTGGTGCCGCTGTCCTGGGCGCTGCTGTCGGTGTTTGGTGCGCTGCCGTTCATGTTCAGCGGCATGATCCCCCAGTTCCCCGATGCATTTTTCGAGGCGGTTTCCGGCTTTACCACCACCGGCGCCACCATCATGCCCGATGTAGCCAACCAGCCCCGGGGCGTCATGTTCTGGCGGAGCTTCACCCACTGGATCGGCGGCATGGGCGTGCTGGTTTTGTCCCTGGCGCTTCTGCCCAAGCTCAGCGGACGCACATCCCACCTGGTGCGGGCGGAAAGTCCCGGCCCGACCCTGAGCAAGATCCTCCCCCGCATGGGTGATACCGCCAAGGTGCTCTACCTGATTTACGGCGTGCTGACCGCCATCATGATTGGCGTGCTGATGCTGTGCGGCATGAACTTCTACGATGCCTCCATCCACGCCCTTGGCACGGCTGGCACCGGCGGCTTCAGCAATTATCCCGCCAGCATAGGCGCCTTCAATTCCCCGCTGATCGAGTGGGTTATCACCTTCTTCATGGTGCTGTTCGGAGTGAACTTCGCCCTGTTTTACAAGCTGATCATCGGCAGCTGGCGTGAGGCCACTGGCAACGAGGAGCTGCGCTGGTACCTTGGCATTTACGCCGGTCTGACCCTTGCCGTCACCCTGGTGATACTACCCCGGTACGATGGTCAGTTTCTCACCGCCCTGCGCTACGGCGCTTTTCAAATTGCCAGCCTGATGTCTACCACCGGTTATGCCACAACGGATTTCAACCTGTGGCCCATTGCCGCTAAGATGCTGCTGTTCCTGGCTCTTTTTCCCGGTGCCTGCGCCGGCTCCACTGCCGGCGGCATGAAGATCTGCCGGGTGGGCATGCTGTCCAAGCAAGGCCTGCGGGAGGTTCGCCATGTGTTCCAGCCCCGGAAGGTGCAGACTGTGCGCTTTGAAGGCAAGGCCGTTGACGAGGGCGTGCTGCGCCAGGTGGCTGTTTTTGCCTTTGTATATGTGCTGCTGGTCATTCTCGGCTCGGTAATCATCTCCTTCGATGGCCTGTATGACCTGGAAACCAATTTCACCGCCGCCCTGACCTGCGTGAGCAACGTGGGCCCGGGCCTGGGTGCCGTGGGCCCGGCAGGCAGCTTTGCCGGGTACAGCGGTTTTTCCAAGATTGTGCTCAGTGTGCTGATGCTTGCCGGTCGTTTGGAGATTTTCCCCATCCTGGCCTTGTTTCACCCTGCCATGTGGCGGAAATAAGCCGCTGTTTCTGCACTTTTTTACCGAAATGAATTGCTTTTTCATGGCATATCATGGTACAATAAAGCCACAAACCGCCCGAAAAAGGAGGAAACCCCATGGCCAAGGCTATCAAAAACATTCTGCTGGTGCTGCTGACGCTCGTGCTCATCTGCGCCGTTGTGTTCTGCGCCGTATACTGGACCCGCTTCCAGACCATCGCTTCCCTCGAGAAGCTGACCGATTTTGAGGACGGCTACAATGTTTACCGCATGAACGTGGCCTACGATTACGACCTGGATGCCATCATCGCCAAGGGCATTACGGACAACCAGTCCTTCATCGATGCCATTGTGGAGGAGTGCCTGCCCCTTTTGCCCATCCACATGCAGGCGCCTTCCTTCGGCTGCTCCGCCCTGACCCTGAAGACCACCGATGGTCAGGTGCACATGGGCCGGAATTACGATTTCAAGCTGAACACCTCCGCCATGGTGGTGTATTGCACACCCAAGAACGGCTATAAGTCCGTGGCGCTGGCTGCCCTGGACAACATTGGCGCCAATGATGCCCAGGCCGGCCTGAAGCAGAAAATGGCGACCCTGACGGCTCCCTTCATCTGCCTGGACGGCATGAACGAGAAGGGTGTTTCCATCGCCGTGCTGACCCTGGACAGCGAGCCCGTCCACCACCAGACCGACAAGCCTGACATCAGCACTTCCACCGCCATCCGCCTGGTGCTGGACAGGGCTGCCACCACCCAGGAGGCCGTTGACCTGCTGCAGGGCTACGACATGTACGCTGTAGCCGGGCGGGACTATCATTTCTACATCACCGATGCCACCGGCGACGGCCGCATCATCGAGTATGACCCAGAGGATCCCGCCCGCCCCATGACCGCCACCAAGACGGATGTGATCACCAACTTCTTCATCCAGTATAAGGATCAGGTGCTGCCCAACCAGAAGAACGGCATCTACGGTCATGGTCGCGAGCGGTTTGACGCCATCGAGGCCCTGCTGGCCGGCGATGCGTCCCCCACCTCTGCCACCGTGTGGCAGGCCCTGCAGGCTGCCGCCCAGGAGCCTAACCCGGAGGACGTGACCAGCAACACCCAGTGGTCCCTGGACTACAACAACACCGCGCTGACGCTGGACATCGTCCTGCGCCGCCACTGGGACACCACCCTGCATTACGACCTGAACACTAACCAATTCCAGTAAGCATAGTAAAAGCGCCGATGCAGTGTCGGCGCTTTTTTTATTCCACCATGCTCCGCAGCTTTTCCGCCACAGCCAGGCCCAAGGCCCGGTGGCCTTCCGGCAGCATGTGCACACAGTCAATGTCCGAAGGCTCGGCAAGGGTCTGTGCGTCCAGAAATTCTACCCCCATACCTGCGCACAGTTCCCTGAACAGCCTGGGAAACTTGCGGGATTCCCCGTGCTTGCCAGCCAGGTCGTCCTGCACATCCCGGTTTGCCAGGTCGGCACCAATGGCAATGGGCGAAATCACCAGAATCTTCGGCCCGTTGCGGAAAACATGCTCCCCCCAGGGGTTCAGCTGGTCGATGTGCTGGGCATAGTTCACCAGGCGTCCCACGCCCTGGGAGGCATGCCAGGCCGGGTGGCACTTCAAATCGTTGGTGCCCAGGCAGATCACCACCGCGTCCAGCGGCTTCTGTCCATCCAGCGCGCCGGGAAAGGTGTGCCCGCCATTCAGGTCAACATCGCCCCTGAAGGGTGAATCAAAATAGCTCATCCGGGCGTTCAGGCCATCCTCGTGCACCCGCCATTCAGGGCCCAGAGCATCTGCCAGCACACCGGTCCAGCGGGTGTGCTCGTCATATCGCTTGCCCGTGCCGGGAATAAAACCCCAGGTGTTGGAATCCCCATAGCAAAGAACATGTTTCATCCTGCTTCCCTCCATTTTGCGTAGCTTCCGCCGCACCCTTTGCCCATTGTACCATAAACTGAAGGCGGAATCAATTCGCAAGGAGGGTTCATCATGGAAATGCAAAACCGCATCTGCCCCCGTGGCGCAGGGTATTACATCTGGCGCAGCGGCGATACCCTTTCCTCCGTGGCCCGGAGCAACAGCACCACCATCCAGGCCATTCGGCTGAACAACCCCGGCGTGGACTTCGCCGCCATTACCCCCGGAACGGAAATCTGCATGCCTTCCCAGTCCCTCACCTGCCAGAGCGGTCAGCCCTACACCGTGCAGCAAGGGGAAACCCTGGCCTCCATCGCCCAGAAGCTGGGCATGACCCAGCTGGCCTTGAGCGAGCGGAACCCGGATGTAACCGACCTGACCGCCAGCGATGTCATCTGTATTCCTGCCGAAACGAACCCCAGCGACACCGTGCAGGACGGTACCGCCGCGGACAACAACACCGTAACGCCTGCCCCCGGCCTTTCCTGTCCCGTGGGCTACAGTGCCCAGCGGGTGCGCCTGGGCCAGACCTATGCCGACCTGCTGGTTGACCTGAACGTAAGCTACAAGGCCATGCGCAGCGCCAACCCCACCCTGCGGCCCGGCGGCCTGGTGGCAGGCACTGCCTATTGCGCACCCCCTGCCGGCATGCGGGAGAGCTGCACCCGCAGCTATACCGTGCAGGATGGCGACACCCTGGCCTCCATCGCCAAGCAGCTGAACACCACCCCGGGCCGCCTGCTGATGATGAATCCCACGCTCCTGCCCACGGATTTTTCCCAGCCGGGCATGATGATCTGCATTCCCTGACAGCGCATCCTCTGCGTATAAATGCAGAGGATTTTTGCTGCGAAAGGCGAATGATTTACCCAAAAGCCTGCGTCTAATAGGTGAAGGAGGTGATGGCATGGCAGGCAGCGAGCAGCAGCTGATGGCACTGATGCAGCGGCACAAGACCGCCCTTATGCGCATGGCCTACATGTACCTGGGGGATCTCTCCCTGGCGGAGGAAGCCGTGCAGGACACCTTCATCAAGGCATACGCCCACATGGATTCCTTCCGGGGCCAGGCCAGCGAAAGCACCTGGCTGACCCGCATTGCCATCAACACCTGCAAGGACATGCGCCGCCGCTCCTGGTTCCGCCTGCGAAAGGCTTCCGTGCCCATGGATGCCATACCTGAGCAAAGCCAGGCAGATACCTGCCCGGATGACACCGTGCTTCAGGCCGTTATGGCGTTGCCGCCCAAGGACAAGCAGGTGATTCTCCTGCGGTACTACCAGGGCCTGTCCGTGGCGGAAACCGCCCAGGCATTGGGCATATCCGCCGCCTGCGCCACATCCCGGCTGAACAGGGCCAAGGCCCGCCTGCACACTGCGCTGAAAGGATGGTATTTCGATGAAGAATGACCTTCGCGCCCAGCTGGATGCCGCCCTGCGCCATGTGGACTGGCATGGTGAGCAGCAGGTGCTGCAGCGGCTGCGGCCCGGGCCTGTGCGCCCCATGCGGGTGCTGGTCATTGCCCTTGTGCTGCTGGCCTTCGCCGCCACAGCGCTGGCCGTTGGCTTGCACTTCTCCGGGCCTTTCACCGCCCAGCGGCAAGCCCGTCAGGCCATTGTGGACAAGTATGGCCTGACGGATGAAATGCTGGACCTTTTCATCTGCGAAGCACAAGTGGATGGTACGTTCCGCTTCACTGCTTCCTCCTATGCCGACCGCCTGGGGGAATACACCGCTGCGCCCGTCAACGGCACATGGACTGCCGCCTGGAGCCACGATGGGGAAAGCACCGCAGATGGCCTTTCCGCCACGGCCTGGGGCGCCCGGCAGCTGGCACAGATTCTGCCGCTGTTCCGGCAGCAGGCCGCCGGCTGGGCGCAGGCTGCGGACATCGGCCAGCTGAGTCTGGAGGAACGCGCCGCCCTGGATGCACCCCTCCTTCTGGCCCAGGAGGCCAGCACCCTTATCAACATTCTCCCGGAGGAAAGCGACCTGACGCCCCAAGAGGCACTGGCCCTGGCCCGTAGCGCCATTGGCGAAAAGTATGGCACCTTGCCCGAAGGGGAAGAACACATCAGCTTCTTCCTCTATGGCGATACCCAACGGCGGGAATATCGCATCGACATTGCCGACTATGTGGTGTATGTGGCATCCCCTGGCGGCGAAATCACCTACTGCCGCTGGATGGTGCCCGCCGAAAGCCGCAGCCTGCCAGCCGGTGACCTGTCTGCTTATCCCACCGCCGCGGAGGAATACATTTCCTCCGGTGCCTTCAGCCTGCTGACCGCCCAGGACAAAGCCGCGTTTCCCAGCGATACATCACTGCCGGCCTTGCCCACCTGCTGCCCGGAAGCGGCTTTGCTTCGCCCGAACAATCCAGCATAACCGAAGCCGCTGCCCGAAGCCTGGCCGGGGAACACCTGCACACCGCCTGCAGCCTGCCGGATGGCTGGACAGACCTGTTTTTGTGCCGCACGTCCTTCATCCTGCAGCAGTCGCAGCCGGCCTGGGTGGTGGAGTATCTTCCCCGGGAGCCTGGCAACTGGCATTTCCGCGACTATGAAAAGCTGGGAGTATACACCGTGACGGTGGATGCCCAGGCTGGGCAGGTATTGTCCTGCACCTGGTCGCTGGAGGGTGCGGATGTCAGCAGCTGCACACCAGAAGACCTGGGCACTGCGCCTGCATTCAGCGGCCCCATGCTGCCCTGGGTGCAGGCCCTGCTGGATGACCTGCAGGCCATTCTGGACAAATACCCGCCTGCCATTAACCTGAATGAAATGTCCCTGGAGGACAGGGGCGCTTACGCCCAGCGCATGCGCCAGGCCGGCTATGCCATCGTTCAGTACCCCGACCTGATACCCACCGCAGGCGACCTTCCCCAGCAGCAGGCCGCAGACCTAGCCTGGGCGGCACTCTCTTCCATGACGGACACCACTGGCCTTTCCCGGGGCGAAAGCGACCAGGAAGGCCTGTACCTGGTGCAACTGTCAGACGGCAGCTGCGCCCGGATGTGGAACATCGTCTTCACCAACAGCACAGACATCTTCACCATTCACGTTCACGCCGAAACCGGAGAAATCGAAAACATCTGGCACGACAGCCCGGCGTTCAGCCACGGTTGAAATTACAGGAGGAATCATCATGAAAAAGCTCATGGCTGTGTTTGCTGTACTCATTTTGCTGGCAGGCTGTGCTACTGCCCAGGCCCTGGAGTCCCACGCCTTTGAGGATACCTGGGTGAAGGCCGTGGCGCTGGAGGCCTCCGCCGCCTATGTGCTGGACAGGGATGGTCAGCTGTTCCAGTGGGATTATGCTGGCGAACCCGCGCTTTTGTCCACCGGCCTGCCCATTGCCCAGGCCAGCCTATTTGGCGAAAGTAACTATCTGGACTTGACAGATGAACAGCAGGCCCAGGTGGATGGCACCATCAGCCTGCTGGCGGCGGATGAAGGCACCCTGTACGCCATCAAAAAGTTTGCCGGGCGGATTGGCACCGTCGACCGGGGCGGCGTGCACTGGCATGCCACGCTTAAGGAGAACCCCTTTCTCGACTCCGCCGGATGGGAGCGGGTGGTCACCGGCGAGGCGGTGCTGGCAGGCCACGCCTATTGGCTCATCGACCATTACGACGACAATCCCAGCGCCGCCCACTGGAGCCGCCTGCTGCGTGCCGATCTGGCAACCGGGGAAACCCGGCTGTTCGATGGCTGTGAGGCCTTTCGCCTTTGCACCTACAGGGACAAACTGCTGCTCCTGTGCCAGGGCGAGGAATACTACCTCTCCGTTTTTGACCCGTCCACAGGCACCCAGCAGCGCCTGTCCCTGACCCTCTCCAGCGATGGCGCCTTGGCCTACGACCTGCCAACGGACACCATCTATCTGGTAACGAACAGCGGCGTTTACACCTCCGCTGCCGGTGAGGCCTTCACCCTTGTGGCAAGCCTTCCGGTTGAATACGCAGGCGCCCAGGCTATGGTAACCTCTGCCGGGCAGCTGGCCTTCACCGGCAATGGCCTGTGGGCCATGGATGTGCCTGTTTCTGCCAGCCGGCAGTGCTTGTCTGTTCGCCTGCATTCGGATGATGGTCTGCTGAAGTCTCTGTTCGCCCAGGAATACCCGGATGTGCTGGTGGACTGGCGCACGGACGCAGCCATGACCGCCGCCGATGTGGCCCAGGCCATCCGCACCGGCGACACAACGGATGTATTCAGCGTGGAGGTGGACAGCAGCTTTGGCGACCTGGTGGACAAAGGCTTTGCCGCACCCATGACCAACGCCGACATTGTGCAAAGCGTAGCCCGCATGTACCCCAGCCTGTCCGCGCCGCTGATGGAGGGCGGCAGCATCATCGCCTACCCATGGAGCGTGGGCATTGGCACCTGGACAGTGAACCAAAACCTGTGGGACAAGCACTTTCCAGGCGAAGCGCTGCCCACCACATGGACGGATTTCTTCCGGCTGATGCTGCGCTTTGAAACGGTGGACAACCCGGACGGCGACCTGTTCCTAATGAGCTGGAACTATGCCGACATGCTGGAGCAGATGCTGAGCGCCTACATTCAGCGCCAGGCATTCCTGGGCGAAGCGGTGGACTTCACCAATCATCAACTGTCCGCCGCGCTGGCTGCCGTCAGCGCCGTACACGCAGCTGTTGAGGATTATGACGAGGCGGAAATCTACTGGAATAGCGAGGTTGTGGGCGAACACTCCATCTTCCACCAGAGCCTGGGCGCTTCCACCCGCTCCTCCCGCTTGTGGAACGAAAACGCACTGCCTGCCTTCACCTTTGCCAGGGAAGATGCACCCCTGTACACAGGCAGCATGCGGGTGCTGATCATCAACCCTCATGCCGCCAACCCCGCTCTGGCTCAGGCCTTCGTGGCCCAGCTGACCCGCCGGGAGTACAGCGTAATGATGGATTACTGCCTGCACCAGGATGCAACAGAACCTTATGCCCAGAAGCCCTACACCGTTACCGCACCCATGGCGCAGGCCTGGCAGCAGGCTGTGCAGGCCGTGCATTTTCCGGTGGATGCTCCCCTGCTGGCGGATGCCTTTCTGTCCCAGGCCCGCACGCTGCTATCCCGCTATGCCGCAGGCCAGCTGCCCATGGAGATGCTCCTCACCCAGCTGAACCAAACTGCCCGCCTGGTGGAAAGCGAGGCCCGATAAATACAAAATGCCGTGCTGTTCGCCTATAGCACGGCATTTTCAATGGGAAATTCCAGGATGCGGCAGCCCAGCTTCTCCGCCTGGGTTCGGTCGTGGGTCACCAGCAGCAGCAGGCGGTTGCCTTGCTCCTGGCGAATCAGCTCCAGCATGGCCTCTGCCGTAGGCGCGTCCAGCTCCCGGACGGGCTCATCCAGCACCAGCACATCGCTTTCGTGGGCCAACGCCCGGGCCAGGGACAGCCGCCGCCGCATGCCGCCGGACAGCTCATCGGGGTACAGACCTGCCGCATCCGACAGGTACACCCGTTCCAGCCAGGGTGCCGGTTCCGCACCCACCAGGCGCAGGTTTTCTGCCGCAGTGTACCAGGGCAGCAGCCTGTCTTCCTGAAAGTGGCAAGAAAACCGCGTCCCCTTTGGAATGTGCACACGCCCGGCATCCGGCCTGTCCAGCCCGCAGATCAGCCGCAGCAGGGTTGTTTTTCCGCAGCCTGACGGGCCGAAGAAGCACACCGCGCCCTTATCCGGCAGGGTGAAGGAAACGCCCCGCAGCACTTGCCGGCCATCAAAGGCCCGGCACACACCCTCAAGCGTGATGCACACGGCGCAGCCCCCTTTCAAAAGCGGCCTTCAGCAGGCGCTCAATCATCATGCTCAGCAGGATCACCACCAGTGTCCAGGCCAGGAGTGCATCGGTTTCCAAATAGATTTTCGCATTGTACAGCTGGGTGCCGATGGCGTTTTTCGGCACGCCGATGACCTCCGCCGCAATGGTGGCCTTAAAGCACAGGCCCACGCAGGCCTCGCAGGCAGCCACAAAGGTGGGCAGCACCGTGGGGATCACCACCCGCCGCCAGGTTTTCCAGCGGCTCCAGCCAAACATTCGGGCCATTTCCAGCAGCTGCCCATCGGTGGAGGCAATGCCTTCCCGCACGTTGGCAAACACCACGGGGGTCACCATCAGCACGCCTGCCAGGATGGGCACATTGGAGGCGGACAGCCACACCAGCGCCAGAATGATGAAGGATGCCACAGGTGTGGCGCGCACCACCAGCAGCGCCGGGCTGATCACCTCATCCGCCCAGCGGGAAGCATGGCACAGGGCCGCCAATGCGCACCCCAGCACCACGCCCAGAGCATATGCCGCCGTCGTGCGCCACAGGGACATGCCCACGCAGCGCCAGAAGGACGCCTCGCCCACAAAGGCCAGGCGCCGGGCCACCTGGAGCGGTGAGGCCAGCAGCAGGTCCGACCCCACCGCCCGGTGGCAGGCTGCCCAAACCAGCAGCCAGAACAGTACCGGAAGCGCCTTTCGCAGCGCTGATTTGAGCTTCTCGTTCATCATAGCTTACTTAGCAATGTAGTAGAAGTCCTCGCCGGGCACTTCGCCGCCTACAGACTTGGGGTTGGCATTGAACAGCACCTGGAAGAAAGGAGCAATCTGTTCCTTCATTTCCTCGCCGGTCACAAACACAATGTGGCAGTTGGGAATAGCCTTCTTGGCCACAGCAGCCTTGGGGATGATGCCCTGTTCCTCCACCATGGTGCTGGCAGCTTCCACATCGCTGTTCACAAAGTCCACGCTGGCGGCATAGGCATCCATAAAGGCAGCCAGCTTGCCGGCATTGGCAGCGGCCCATTCCTTGTTCGCAATCACGCAGCCCATGCTCAGCACCGCGTTTTCGCCCTTGGAGGCAGCCGCCTGGTTGAACAGCTCGGTCACGTCCAGGGCGATGCGGAAGTTCTCGTTCTGGCTCAGCACGCTGGTCACATTAGGTTCGGGCAGCATGGCGATATCCACCATGCCGGAAGCCGCCAGGGTCGCCAGCTCGGCATGCTCGGCCTTGTATTCCACAGTCACTTCATCAGTCAGGCCATTGGCCTCCAGGATGTAGTTCAACACATATTCCGGGGTGGAACCCTGGCCCGTGGCGTAGATGGTCTTGCCCTTCAGGTCTTCCAGGGTGTTGATGGTTGCATCGCTGGTCAGGATGTGCAGAACGCCCAGGGTGTTCAGGGCCAGCAGCTGCACATTGCCTTCGGTCTTCTTGAACAGGGTTGCAGCCAGGTTGGTGGGCACAGCAGCAATATCCGCCTGGCCGCTGACCACCGCAGCCACCACCTCATCCGGCGCGCCGGCCAGGGTGAAATTGTAGGTGCCATCGTTGTCGTTCATCACCTTCACCATGCCGATGCCGGTGGGGCCCTTCAGGGCATAAACGTTGATGGCGTCCTCCGCGCCAGCCAGGGAAACCATGCCCAGCGCCATTACCAGCGCCAGCAAAGCAGCAGCAAACTTTTTCATTTTCAATCATTTTCCTTTCGAATTTTCTTGGCGGTCAGCGCACTTTTCACCGTCACGCCGGAGAGATTCCCCAGCTTGCCGGTCATGGCGCCCACCTGATCGTTGGTTCCCTCCACCACAAGGCCAATCACCGCCAGCCCGGACTCCTGGTCAGGGATGCCGATGCGCCCGCGGATGATCCCACCATAGGCGGACAGGATGCGGTTCACATCCTCGGCGCGGGAGCGTTCCTCCACCACCACGCCAACGAAACCCAAGCGTGTGTCACCCATGTTCCGCACCTCCATAAAAACAGGACAAACCATCACGCAAAAAACGCTATGGCTTGCCCATCATCAGAAGCATATTCCGTCCCCCTTTCCCATCTTCCGCCAGGGCGCACCCGGGCAGTCAATCAGGAGTGAATTGCCGCGCCTCCCCCGCACGCTACCGCTAGGGTTTGGCTTCTTGGCTACTGGTATTATACCCGATTTTGTGCTTTTTGAAAAGCATTCTGACATTTTTCCGACAAAAAAGTTCGGGGACGCATTTCGCATCCCCGAGCCGGTTCACTTGGTGAGTTTCTCCTGCATAATCTCCAGGGCCTTGGCCAGCTGGACATCCGTCAGGTCGCCGAATTCATACATGCCGTTGTCGCCCTCGGGCAGGTGGATTTCCACATCCGGGGTGATGCCAATCTTGTGCACCTTGTTGCCATTGGGGGTATAATACTGGGCAATGGTCAGCTGCATGCCGGAGCCATCACTGGAAATGGGCAGCACGCTTTGCACAATACCCTTGCCGTAGCTCTGCACACCCACCACAGTGGCATCCGTCCTGTCCTTCAGGGCGCCGGTGAGAATCTCGGAGGAGGAGGCGCTGTTTTCGTTCACAAGAATCACCAGCTCCACATCCGTTTTGCCGTCCGTGGTCTTGTAATACTCCCGGGTGCCGTCCCGGTATTCCAGATAGCACAGGGTGCCCGCATCCAGGAACAGGTCGCCAATGCTCTTGGCGTCCTCCACCCAGCCACCGGGGTTGTCCCGCAGGTCGATGATGATACCCCCGGCGCCCTGCTGCACCAGGCTGTTCAGGGATTCTTCAAACTTGGCTGCGCAGTCCCCGGCAAACTCGTACAGGGCAATGTATCCCACGCCGTCGGCCAGCATGCCGCTTTCCACCCGGTTCACGCTGATCTGCGCCCGGGTCAGGGTAAAGGTTATTTCTTCACCGTCCCGCAGGAAGGTCACGTTCACATCGGTGCCGGGGGTGCCGCGCATAATATCCACCGCATCGTTCAGGGTGGCGGCAGTCACATACATATCCTCCACCTTGTAGAGCACATCACCCTTGTGGACGCCTGCCTCCCGGGCGGGCCCATTGTCGAACACCCGGCTGATGGTGCAGATACCCGTCAGGTAGTTGCCGGAGATCAGGATGCCCACGCCGGCGTACTCGCCCTCGTCATCCTCCCACATTTCGGCATACTCTTCCGGCGTGTAGTAGAAGGTGTAGGGATCCCCCAGGCCGGACAAAAGCCCCATGGCAGCGCCGTCAATCAGGTCATTTTCATCGAATTCCTCAAAGAAGTAGGTATCGGCAATCTCCTGCATTTCCAGCAGCTTGTCAAACTGCTGATACTTCTCATACAGGTCCTTGGAGATGGTCACCGTTTCACCATTGTCCGTCACGGAGGCGCCGCTGGTAACACCCAGCATGCCTGTCATGCCGGAAAGGGGCAGATAGGCGCAGCCGCACACCAGGCAGGCGGTTAACACCAGCGCCGTCAACAGCAGCAGTTTTCTTTTCATGTCACACATCCTCCGTTCACTTCCGCTCGGCCTTATCGCCGCTGCACTTTTTCAGCTCCATCAGAATCTTGAAGGTCACCGCATCATCGAAGGAGCGCAGGTCTAGGCCCGTCTGGCGCTGCACCTTGTCCAGCCTGTACACCAGGGTGTTGCGGTGGATGTACAGCTGCCGCGCCGTATCGGAAAGGTTCAAATCCTTCTTGAAGAACATGTCGATGGTGTAGAGCATTTCTTCGTTGAACAGGCGCAGGGTCTTGCGGTTGAACAGCAGCGAGTGATAATAGGCGCTGATGTCCTGGGGCAGCTCCATCAGGAAGCGCTCCAGAATCAGCCGGCTGAAAACATAGAGGCTGCTTTCCGGCTGGAAGATGCGCCCCACCTCAATGGCCCGCTTGGCCTCGGCATAGCTTTCCCGCAATTCGTCCATGGCATAACGGCTGCGGCCAATGCCCACGGTCATTTGGTGGGCGGTTTCGCTCATCAGGGTTTCCTGCAGGGCCTGGGCAAACTGGCTCAGCTCCTCAATGGTTTCGCCGTCGCTCATGTCCTTCACCAGGGCCACGGTGTGCCTGTCCATGTCAATCAGCACATCCCTGTCCTGCATGGGGGTAATGTCCCGCAGCAGGTCAAAGGCCCGGTCGCGGCCCGTCTGCACCATGTGGAAGACCATCACGCAGCGCTCCATGTCCTGGGGAATCTGGTGCTCGGTGCTCAGGGCCTCCAGCTCAGCGCCGGTCAGTTCGCCCGTAAGGGCGCGGCGGTAAACGTCAAAGCTGTTCTCCGTGTGGCTTTCCCGGCCGCCCATGCTGCTCACCAGGGCGCCGCCCAGCAGCAGCACATCCCGGGCGCCAGGCAGTTTATCAGGGCAGGAGAGCAGCACCGCCGGCTGCTTCACAGCCAGGTACAGCATGCCGTTCAGACTTTCGGGCACGCCTTCGGTTAATTCCTTCAGCGCCGTGCGAATCTCCCCAGGCAGCTGCATGCCGCCATCCCGCTCCATCACACTGACAGGTATGGACAGCCTGGACAATACCGCCTCCAGCCGCTCCTGCAAATGCTTATCCATATTGGTTACGCTCCTTCCGGGCAAATCACATTTCCCATCGAAGCATATTATACCACAAGGCATGGGCGCTGGAAAGCGAAAATCTGCCGAAAAATGCAAACTTTTTGTGACATTTTCACAAAGGTTACGGAACATCCACCGGCACAGAAAAGCTGATTTTCCCTTTCCTGCCGCCATTGTACAGCTGGTCATCACCTGCGGAATAGTGGTTCACGGTATAGGGTATGGTCAGCGTAAGCTCGCCCTTTTCCTGAGCGCTGCACAGCTTTTCCGCCAGACGGACGTCGCCGCTGTCCAGCTCAGCCGTTTTGTCCTGCAAAAGGAAGTCCATCCTCAGCTCAATGATGAAGTGCGCGCTGCCATCTTCCCCCACATAGCAATCCATGCTGGACATATCGCCAATCAGCAAATCGCCGTCCAGATACACCCAGCCGCATTCCACCAGCAGCAGTTCTTTATCCGGAGCAATCATGTCCGCCACCGGGCCAAAGCCTTTTTCCGTCCACAGCCAGTGCTCTTCCCTGGCCTCTTCGTCATACGGGTATAAGCCCAGGTTGCCTTTGCCCACATAGGCGCCATCCACATCCAGGTTGTCCATGGGGTGCAGTTCCATATGCTCCGTATCCCTGGCCACAGCAGTCAGTTCCACCACCATCATCTGCTGCTCCGGTGCCCAGGATACCTCGGTTACGGCGATATCAATCTCGTCATCCGCGGTTCTTGTCTGCACCACATCCGTCTGCAGGTGGCTGATGATGGCCTTGTACCGTTCCGGCTCGTGCTGCTGATAGGCGGTGAACCGGTTGTTGTAATACCAGTTCAGCCCTTGTGAAACCAGCGCCACAGCGGTGGAGCACAGCGCTGCCAGTGCCAGGCCCAGCGCAGCCGCCCGGCGCAGGCTTGTATGCTGGCGGATCTTCTCCTGGGGCAGGCCGCGCAAGGTGCGGCGCATCTTCTCATCAAAGGATGGGGGCGTCTTTCCCAGCGCCCGGTCAAGGTCTTCACTCCTCATTCTCCAGCACCTCTTTTTCCAGCAGTCTTTTTCCCCGTGCAATGCGCGATTTCACCGTGCCCAGCGGCAGCACCAGCAGTTTGGCGATTTCCTGCATGGTGTAGCCTTCCAGCAGATTCAGCACCATTGGCACTCGGTAGCGCTCCGGCATGGCAAACAGGGCCTGGCGAACCTCCGCCGCTCTTTCGTCCTCCGGCGGGGTGGACAGGGCAGGAAGCTCCGCCACGGGCAGCTGTTTTCGCCGCTTTCGCAGCAGGGTTTTGCATTCGTTGATAAGGATGCGGGTCAGCCATGTGGCAAAAAGTGCTTCATCCCGCAGGGTGCTGCGCTTGTCCCAGGCCCGCAGGAGCGCCTCCTGCATGGCATCCTCCGCATCGGCGCTGCTGGCGGTGTAGCTGACGGCAATGCGGTACATCCGCCGCTGCTGCTCCATTGCCAGCTGGGTAAACCTTTCCTTGTCCATGGGCATCCTCCGTATGGGTTCAACGTTGACCACCTATTAGACGAATTTACCAGGCAAAAGGTTGCAAATTGCAAAAAAAAGCGACCCTCCTTGGCGGAGGGCCGCAGAAACGCTGGAAATTAGCGGTTCAGGATGGTCTTCTCGGTTTCCTTGCAGAAGAAGTGCAGGTGATTCACGTCGAAGGCAACCTTGATCTTGTCGCCGGCGCGGCTGGTGGTGCGGGGATCAACACGGGCGATGATGTTGCCATCCTTGCCGGTGGTGGTCAGATACAGGTAGGTTTCGGAACCCATCTGCTCGGTCACTTCCACAGACACGTTGATGGTAGCATTCTCGTAGGTGGAGAGGAAGTTGGCGTCATCGTGGATGTTCTCGGGACGGATGCCCATAACAACTTCCTTGCCGATGTAGCTCTCGTCGATGAACTTGGCAACCTTGCTGCCGGGCACAACGATCTTGTTGTCGCCGAAGATGGCAACCACGTCCTGGCCTTCCTTGGACAGCTTCACATCGAAGAAGTTCATCTGGGGGCTGCCGATGAAGCCGGCCACGAACTCGTTGGCGGGATAGTCGTACAGGTTCTGGGGGGTATCCACCTGCTGCACAACGCCGTCCTTCATAACCACGAT
>CAYMOM010000030.1:0-17316 GCA_964391995.1 uncultured Faecalibacterium sp. | reverse complement strand
TCCAGCGGCACATCGAAAATCTCGCTGGCGGTGCGGGCGTGCACGTCCTGCCCGGTGCGGAAGGCTTCCACCATGGCGGCATCGCCGGAGAAGTGGGCCATCAGCCGCAGTTCTATCTGGCTGTAGTCCGCATCCAGCAGCACCCAGCCCTTTTGCGGCAGAAACGCCCGGCGTATTTCCCGGCCTTCCTCCGTGCGGACGGGGATGTTCTGCAGGTTCGGCTCGGAGGAGGAAATGCGCCCTGTGGCGGTGGCTACCTGGTCGAAGAAGGAGTGCACCCGGCCGTTTCCATCCACCAGGCGCAGAAGGCCTTCCACATAGGTGGAGTTCAGCTTGGTCAGCTGGCGGTAGCGCAGGATGGGGTCAATGACCTCCGGGGCGATGTCCCGCAGGTTTTCCAGCACCTCGGCAGAGGTGGAGTAGCCCTTGGAGGTTTTCTTCCCGTGGGGCAATTGCAGCTTGTCAAACAGAATCTCCCCCAGCTGCTGGGTGCTGTTGATGTTGAAGGTTTCGCCGCACACCTGGTAAATCTGCTGCTTGCAGGCTTCAATCTCCTGCACATATTTGTCTCCCAGGCTGCGCAGGAAGGACGTATCCACCGTGAAGCCGGCCTCCTCCATGCGGAAGAGGGTTATGGACAGGGGCATTTCCACCTGCTGCATCAGGGAAAGCATGCCATCCTGCTCCAGCCTGCCGCGCTGCCACAGGGCCAGGCTCATCAGGGTGCGGGCATCCTCGGGCATGCCCGGGCACAGGGCGGAAAGGCCATAGCTTTTCTCCTGGGGGTTCAGCAGGTAGGCGCCCAGCATGGTATCCCAGTGGAAGGCTTCCGGCAGGGGGAGATGCTCCCGCTGCAAACGGTGCAGCAGGCGCTTGCCATCGTGCACCGCACAGGGTGAAAGCAGCGCAGGCGCCAGAACGTCCAAAACTTCCGCCGGGTCAACACCCGGGTTCAGCAAATCGCCGCCCAGGGTGAGGGTGCAGCACTTTCCGGCGGAGTCCGCCAGGGAAACGCTCACATCGCTGATGTATACCGCCAGGGGTCTGGTGGCAGCGGACAGCCAGTCCGTCAGCGCCGCACCGGTGGGAAGCTCCTGCATGTCACCATAGGGCAGCAGGGTCAGGGGCGATGCCTCCGCAGGCTGGGGCGCTGCTTCCGGCTCCTCCCCCAGGCGGCGGATGATGCTGTTCAGCTGCAGCTTCTGCAGGGCGGGTATGCCCTGGCGCAGGTCGGGCAGGGCGCAGTCGCTTAGCGCCCACTGGATGGGTGCATCCCGGCGGATGGTAGCCAGCTCCTTGCACTGGCGGGCCTGGTCGGCCCAGGTTTCCACCTTTTCGCGGAGCTTGCCTTTCAGTTCATCCGTGTGAGAAAGCAGGTTTTCCAGGGTGCCGTACTGCTGCAGGAGCTTCACGGCGGTTTTGTCGCCAACGCCGGGAATGCCGGGAATATTGTCGCTGGAATCCCCTGCCATGCCCTTCCAGTCGGTTACCTGCTCGGGGGAGAAGCCGTATTCCTCATACACCGCGGCGGGGGTAAAGCGGATGGTTTCGCTGATGCCCTTGCGGGTGAACATCAGTTCCGTTCCGTTTCCCACCAGCTGTAGGGCGTCCCTGTCGCCGGTGAGCAGCAGGGGTGCCACGCCGGCTGCCTCGCCCTTCAGGGACAGGGTGCCCAGCAGGTCGTCCGCCTCCCAGCCGGCCAGGGTGTACCAGCGTATGCCCATATCGGTCAAAAGGGCGCGGATGGTGTCAAACTGCTGGCGCAGCTCCGGCGGTGTGGCGGCGCGGCCTGCCTTGTAGTCCGCATAAACGGTGTGGCGGAAGGTGGGCGCGTGCTCGTCAAAGCAGATGGCAAGATAGCGCACGTTTTCTTCCTTCAGCACCTTCAGCAGCATGTTCAGGAAGCCGAAAATGGCATTGGTGTACACCCCCTGGCAGTCCATCACCGGCAGGGCATGGAAGGCCCGGTGCATCAGGCTGTTGCCGTCCACAATGAGGAATGTGTCTTTCATGGTAGCCTCCTGTTTGGGTTGCTCAGTCCTCGTTTTCGTTCTCCAGGGCCACGCGCAGGCGGAGGATGCCTTCCTCAATATACCTGCGGGGACAGCCGATGTTGATGCGCAGGAAGCCTTCGCCTGCATCCCCGAAGAAGGTGCCGCCGGTGAACACCACGCCGGCCTTTTCGGCACGCTCCATCAGCTCCCGAGTGGTGGGTGCATAGGCCCGCAGGTCCAGCCAGCCCAGGTAGGTGCCCTCCATGGGGGTCAAAATCGCCTGGGGCAGGTGCTCCGCCACCAGCTTTTCCAGCAGGGCAGCGCTGCCCTCCAGGTAGGCCAGCAGGCCGTCCAGCCATGCATCGCCGTGCTGATAGGCTGCCCGGGTGCCTTCCAGGGCAAAAATGTTGCCGCAGGTTACGCCGGCCTTGTTCTTCTCCCGGCGGTAGGCTTCGCGGATGGTTTCATCCTTGCACAGGCAATCTGCCTGCTGCAGGCCTGCCAGGTTGAAGGTCTTGCTGGCTGCGCACAGGGAGAGGACGTTCTTTTCCTGCAAGGTCAGCAGCGGGGTGAAGGAATGCTTGGAGAAGGCAAAATCCGCGTGAATCTCATCGGACACCAGGGGCACATTGTAGCGGTTCAGCAGGTCAAGCAAGGCTTGCAGCTCTGCCTTGCTCCACACCCGGGAAACAGGGTTGTGGGGATTGCACAGCAGCATCAGCCTGGCGCCTGCCTGCAGCTGCTTTTCAATGGCTTCCAGGTTCATGGTGTAATAGCCGTTAGCATCCTTTAGCAGGGGTGCGTCCATCACCTGGCGCCCGGTTTCCTCTACGGACATGCGGAAGGGCCCGTACACCGGGGACTGGATGATCACCCCGTCCCCAGGCTCGGTCAGCGCCAGAATGGACAGGCGCAGGCCGGTGACCACGCAGGGCAGCATGGTAATGTCCTCACGGGTGATGGTCAGGCCGTGGCGGCGCTGCCAGAAGCTGATCAGCGCCTGGTCGTCCTCCTGGCAGACTTCCGTGTAGCAATAGGTGGGATGCCCGGCCCGGGCCAGCAGCGCCTGCTGCACCGCAGGCGGGCTGGGGAAATCCATGTCTGCCACCCACATGGGCAGCGCGTCGGCACCATGCTGGGCACGGCAGGCGTCCCACTTCTCGCTGTGGGTACCCATGCGGTACAGGCCCTCGTCAAAGTATTCCTCATTGAACATCATTTGCATTCGTTCCTTTCATGGGGCTCCGATGCCTTCAGCACCCAGAAGCCGCCTGATTTGCTGATTTTCTCTACCTGTGCAAAAAGGGTTTTCAGATACTTCACGCAGCTTTCCGCGCCCTGCTGCTTGCGGATGACCAGGTACAGCGCGCCGCCGGGGTTCAGGCAGGCAGCGCTGCCGGCAAACATCTGATAAATCACCTGCTTGCCGGCGCGGATGGGCGGATTGGTAATAACGGTATCAAAGCGGCGACCCGCCAGCGCCGCCATGCCATCGCTTTCGATAACCTCCGCTGTCACGCCGTTGCGCTCCAGGTTGTCCCGGCTCAGGCCCAGGGCCCGGCTGTTCACATCCGCCATCACCACCCGGCAGCCTGGGTTGGCCTTGGCAACGCTGACACCAATGGCACCCCAGCCGCAGCCCAGGTCCAGCACATCGCCATGAAGCTCCGGCAGCGCATCCAGCAAAAGCCGGGTGCCCTGATCCAGTTCACCCTTGGAGAACACGCCGGCATCCGTCATGAAGTTCAGCCCGAATCCCCTGTAGGGGAAGGCGCAGGCCACGGGGCGGGACTGGCTGGAAGGGTCGGCGGTATAGTATTGATCGTTCATGGTGCCTCCATCTGCGCATCGGCATACAGGCTGCGCAGTTCATCATCGGTCAGCTCCCGCCACTGGCCCGGGGAAAGGCCCTCGTCCAGGCGCAGGGAGCCGAAGGTTTCCCGGTGCAGCCGGGTGACTTCCCTGCCCACGGCGGCAAACATACGCTTCACCTGGTGGAATTTCCCCTCCTGCACCGTCACCCGGGCCAGGGTCGGCTCCAGAATTTCCAGGGTGGCGGGTTTGGCATCAAAGTCGCTCAGGTGCAGCCCGTTGGCGAAGGCGGATACATCCTCCGCCGTCAGCGGGCCGTCCACCCGGGCCAGGTAAGTTTTGTCCACATGCCGGGCAGGCGCCAGCAGGCGGTGGTTCAGTTCTCCATCGCAGGTCAAAAGCAGCAGGCCGGTGGTGTCCTTGTCCAGGCGGCCCACAGGCATGCAGCCAATGGCAGTGTATACTTCCGGCAGCAGATCCATCACCGTGGGCTGCTTTTTGTCCCGGGCGGCGGTCAGCAGGCCGGCAGGCTTGTGCAGCATCACATGGCGCACCAGCCGCCCGTCCAGGGGCTGGCGGTGGAGGGTCAGCGGGGCGCAGGTATTGCAGGCAAATCCGGGGTCGGTGACAGGCGCACCGCCAACGGTCACCGCACCCTGGCGGATCAGCTTCTGCACCTGGGAGCGGCTGCCCACCCCCAGGGTTACCAGCCAGCGGTCAAGGCGCATCATGCCTTCAGCCTCCGCACACAGGCCGCCGTCAGCAGCTGCTTGAAGGCCAGGCCCGGCAGGAACAGCACCGCAAAGGCGGCGGCAATCACATAAATCTTCCCGTCCAGGGCAGGCAGCGCAACGCTGCCGGAACCGATGCTGCTAAGGGCGTTCACCAGGGCAGCAAGATAATCCGCACTTTCATAGCCCAGCACCGCCAGGAAAGGCACCAACGCCAGGCATCCGCCCAGCCAGGTGAGCATCACCCCGGCCCGGTGGCCCCGCACCAGGCGCTTATCGCCCAGGGCGATGGCGTGGCGTGCGCCGCTGTGGAAGGCGCAGCCGATGAGAATGGGCAGCAGGGTTGCGGCGTAGATCGCCAGCACCACCTTCACGCCATTCATGAAGGAACCGCCGCCGATGTCCATCACCACCCGCATGAGGGTGAAGGCGTCCATCTGCCCGGAATAGGCCCAGATGATCACGGCAGTTGCCGCAAGGAAAGGCAGCGCCCACAAAAGCATCAGCAGGCCCTGTTTCAGGCCCTGGGCCAGGCGGCGGCCATAGCCGGCCATGTCCGCCAGCCTCAGGCTGAACAGCGGCCCGCCGGACAGTGCATCCTGCATGGCGCAGGCCATGTTCTGACGGGCTGGGGGAATGATGAGAAAATACAGCGGAATGGACAGAAGCGCCAGGTAAGGCACTTCTGTGGTGACCAGGGCCAGCAGGGGTGCAGCCACCATCAGCCGCAGGGTCAGCTGAAACAAAACGCACAGCACCCCCTCGAAAAAGCGGGAAAAAAACACTCGCGATGCGCCCTTCAGCGCACTGGATTCCGACATAAGCAGGCTCCTCTCCATCAATGCTCCTTCCATTATACAAGACCCGCGCCGCAAATGCAAACGCTTTGCGCAAACCCTACTTGAAATCCGCCGGGCCGGGGGATATAATAGGGACGAAAAGCATGGGAGGTGCTGCCATGAGGCGCAGGCGCAGGAGGAACCAATACATCTTTGCTGGAGAAAAGCCCAGAGGCAAGGGGAAATCCTTCCTGCTGGGTCTGGCGGCGGTGCTGTGCGTGGCTGCCCTGGCGGTGTTTTTCACCAATTTCACGCTGAACAACCAGGTATCCCTGAAGCGGGTTTCCATCCCCGTGCAGAACCTGCAGGAAGACCTGGAAAACTGGTCCATCCTGCATATCAGCGATTTGCACGGGCAGGAGATTGGCACCGGGCAGAGCGCCATCCGCAAGGCCCTGAGCGGCATCAGCTATTCCAGCGTGGTGTTCACCGGCGATATGCTGGGGGATGGCGGAGATGTGCAGCCGCTGCTGGATCTGGTGGCGCTGCTAACCCCGGACAAGCCCAAGTTTCTGATCCCCGGGGACGAGGATCCACCCATCTATGCCTCCGCCGCCCAGGACAGCCTTTCGGTCTATACCCCCTGGGCCCAGGCCCTGGTGGATGCCGGCGTGACCATCCTGGATGAGCCCGTCAGCGTTGCGCGGGGCAAGGCCACCATCTGGTTTGTGCCGGAGTACCTTTACAGCCTGGATCTGGACAGCCTGGGCGCGGCCTATCAGCAGCAGCTGGACGACCTGGCGGCCTGTGATATACTGGATCCCAACCAGTCTGCCCAGCGCCGGGCGGCGGAATATCACCTGGCCCGGCTGGAACGCATCCGCCAGGCCATGGACACCATGACGGAGAAGGATGTGCAGGTGGTATTGACCCATGTGCCCCTGACCCGTGAGTACCTGAACACCCTGCTCCAGGGCAAGGAAAAGGGCGATGTGTTTTCCCTGCGCCAGGCGGCGGTGGTGCTGGCCGGGCACTATGCTGGCGGGCAGTGGCGCCTGCCCTGGGGCGGCGCCCTGTATGTGCCGGAACTGGGCTTTCTGCCGGATGACAGCCTGATTGCGGGCCTGAACCATGTCAGCGGCGTTACCCAATACATATCCGCCGGCCTGGCGGCCAGCGGGTATTATCCCCTGCAGCCTTTCCGCCTGTTCAACCAGCCGGAAATAGCCTATATCACCCTGAGCAGCACCATGAAATGACAAGGAGCCTTTGGCATGTTTCATCATTCACGTTCCCGGGCAGCCCACTATGAAATGGATATGACCACCGGCAGCCTGCTGCCCAAGGTATTGATGTTCTCCGGCCCGCTGATCCTGACGGGCATCCTGCAGCTGTTGTACAACGCGGCAGATGTGGTGGTGGTGGGCCGGTTTGTGGGCCACCAGGCGCTGGCGGCAGTGGGCTCCACCGGCTCGCTGATCAACCTGCTGGTGAATGTTTTCATGGGCCTGAGCGTTGGCTCCAGCGTGGTGATTGCCAATGCCTATGGCGCAGGCGACCTGCGCAGCGTGCGCACAGGGGTGCACACCTCCATCACCGTGGCAGGCATTGCCGGCGTGGCGGTGGGCATTATCGGCGTTGCTGCCGCCAGGCCGCTGCTGACCCTGATGGGCTCCCCCGATGATGTGATTGACGATGCCACACTGTATGTGCAGATCTATTTCATGGGCATGCCTGCCAACATGCTGTACAATTTCGGCGCCGCCATTCTCCGGGCCGTAGGCGACACCCGCCGCCCCCTGTATTACCTGACGGTGGCAGGCATTGTGAATGTGCTGCTGAACCTGTTCCTGGTGATCGTCTGCCACCTGGGTGTGGCGGGTGTGGCCATTGCCACGGTGTCCAGCCAGGTGATCAGCATGGTGCTGGTCATCATCTGCCTGCTCCGCTCCGATGGCGCCATCCACCTGGAGCCTAAGGAGCTGCGCATCAACCGCCGCCAGCTGGGGGACATTTTCCGCATTGGCCTGCCTGCCGGGCTGCAGGGCAGCCTGTTTTCCATTTCCAATGTGCTGATTCAGTCTTCGGTCAATTCCTTTGGCTCCATTGCCATGGCGGGCAACTCTGCCGCCAGCAATATCGAAGGCTTTGTGTATACCTCCATGAACGCTATCCACCAGGCCGACCTGACCTTTACCAGCCAGAACCTGGGCGCCCGGCAGTTTGACCGGGTGCGGCGGGTGATGTGGGTGTGCCTGGGCACCGTGACGGCCATCGGGCTGGGCATGGGCCTGGCCTTCTATGCTGCCGGGCCTACGCTGCTCAGCTTCTATAACACCGATGCGGAGGTGATCCGCCACGGCATGCTGCGGCTTTCCATCATCCTGCCCAGTTACTTCCTCTGCGGCCTGATGGATGTGATGGTGGGTCAGCTGCGGGGCATTGGCTATTCCATCCTGCCCATGGTGGTTTCCCTCACGGGCGCCTGCCTGCTGCGGGTGGTGTGGATCTTCACCATCTTTGCCGCCACGCCGACCATGACGGTGCTGTACATTTCCTATCCCATCAGCTGGTTTGCCACCTTTGCCACCCATCTCCTGTGCTGCCTGACCCTGGGCCGCAGCCGCCTGCGCCGCCTGGAAACCCAGGCATAAAAAAACTCCGTGCCTGCGGATGAGGCACGGGGCCGGGTGTCATAACGCTAGGCATTTCCCCTGTCCCGGAAGAGAAGGGAAATGCTCCACAGGCCGGCGGCACCGATGATGGTGTAGAGAATGCGGCTGATCACCGCACCCTGGCCGCCAAAGAGCCAGGCCACCAGGTCAAACTGAAACACGCCCACCAGCAGCCAGTTCACCGCACCAACGATGATCAGCAGAAGGGATATGGTATCAAGCATAGGGGTTCCTCCTTGTCGGTGATGGGGTTATGCTTCCCGTGTGAAGGAAAAATATGCGGAAACAGCTTGCCTGCAGAAAAAAACTGCGGTATCGTGAAGGGTGAAAGGAGCCTGCTTGCGGGCTTGACAGTGACGGAGCGCAAATCCTCGAAAAGGTGGCTTTGCCACTTTTTCGACACCCTGGCCACTTCGCGGCAGTGCGAAGTGGTTTTTTTGACAGTCTGAAGGGGGACGCTGCGATGTGCAGCGCCCCCTTGCGTGCGTGGAGGGAAGGAGGAATCATTCCTTGTTCTGGTGAATGGCCTCCAGGATGTTCATCTGAATTTCAAAGCTCTGGCGGGATTTCTTGCCTTGGGTGTCAAGAATCAGACCGGCGACAAACACCAGCAGCGCCGCAATCATCATGAAGCCGGACACGATCAGCGTGGGAATGCGGGGCACCAGGCCTGTGGCGTTATATTCTGCCATAACCGGCACGAACAAAAGCAGGCCCACAATCAGCAACAGCGCGGCAATGCAGCTGAAGAAAGGCAGCGGCTTATAATCCTTTACCAGCTTGCCAATGGTTTTCAGCACCTTGAAGCCATCGGAAAAGGTGTTCAGCTTGGATTCGCTTCCGGCGGGACGGTCCTGGTAGCCCACCGGCACGGAGGACAGGCACAGGTTTTTGTCCAGGGCGTGAATGGTCATTTCCGTTTCGATTTCAAAGCCCTTGGACATGATGGGGAAGCTCTTCACGAACGTGCACGCCTACTTGCAGCAATGAAAACACAACCCAGTAAGCATACCGCAACGCATACTACAGCTGGGTGCCATACTGTTTCTGTATACAGCAGCCAGCAAACAAATGCCCCGATTCCCACAAGGCTGCCTGCATTCCCAATCAATTCGCTTTTCTGCGCATTAAGCTTTCTCATTTGTCCTCCCAACAAAATCAATCATTGTGCATTTTCGCAGCAATCTTTTCTTCAGCGAAGCGATTGCTTCACACGGCCAGAAACCAACTTCTTCATCTGATGCGGGAACCAGGTGAGCTTCCGGCCAATGCGGTAGGCCCAGCTGCTGCGCAGGGCGGTAATTTCCTTTTCAAGCGCCGCGACCTCTGCAGTGGATTTTGCGGGTGCGCCGGCTGCTGCGGGCTGTTTTGCTTTGTTCTTGGTAGTTTCGTTGCACAGCTGCTGGCGCAGCATATTTGTGGGCATAACAAGTGCATGGAACATGATGCGATCCTCTTTTGTCAGCGAGGCGAAGAACAGCGCCTTTTCAACATCTGTCAGGCTTCTCCACTTCCAGGAAAGGTTGTTCAGAATCATGAGCCGGATTTTCTCAATCAGGATCTGATACTCTGCCGACTGAGCCGGAAGGTCGCTATACTCGCGCATAAGCTCGGTAATCGTCAGGTACAGGCCAAGAATGTTCCTGTGGGTTGTTTGCGCTGTCATGATGGAGTTTTTGCGGATGCGGCGCTGAAAAAACATTTCGTCAATGCAGCCGGTTCTGTTTGCCTTCAGCATCAGCTGCAGCGTATAAAGATTGTCCTCGTGCAAAAGGGTTTCATAAAAGGCAATGTCGTTTTTACGCAAGAAAGAGAGCTTCACCAGCTGAATCCAGACGGGCGTGAAAAATGCGTTGTTTTTGTGCTGCAGGGAAAGCATCTTTCCCCCCGGCAGGGAGGCCGGATACTCCCCGCTGCGGTGATACTCCAGGGGAATGCGGTTGTTCTTGATTTGCTGCTCATTAACATCCTCATCAAAGAAGGATGCTGCACCAAAGAAAAGCACATCCAGGTCGTTTTCCTTTGCCTGCTTGTAGAGCACCTCAAGGGCTTGCTCCTGCAGGAGATCATCGCTGTCCATAAAATAGACATACTCGCCCCGGGCGTGCTGCAAGCCGGCGTTTCTTGCAGCAGAAAGGCCCTGATTCTGCTGATGATAGACCCGGATGCGAGTGTGGCGGCGCTCGTAATCGTCAAGGATAAGCCCGCTGTTATCCGTTGCGCCATCATCAATACAAATGATTTCGATGTTGGACAGGGACTGCGCAAGGATGGAATCGATGCAGGAGGCAACGTATTGCTCCGTGTTGTATACAGGAATAATCACCGAAACGCAGGGAACCTCGGGCAGCACATCATCAACAAGGGCGATTGACCTGTGGAAGAAACGCATATTGACCTGCCGGTTCCAGGCATCAATTGTCTGAGCATATTGCAAATTCAGCGGAGGCATCCCCTGAATCAGCACATGGTTTGTGCAGTTCAGCACAAAATGGAAGAACTCTGCAACTTTAACATTGCCGCTGCTCAAGGATTGCTCCAGGATGGTATGCAGATACTTGTTTTCCAAATCGCGCTTCAGCATGTCATACATCAGCAGGTTCAGGTTGTTTTGCATACAAAGGTTCAGCACGTCCATATGTCCCTGCATCAAATCGTTTACCTTGCGCTCGTTCCAGGTTACATGGGCACCGTCCTCCCTGTAAACGTAGGCAATATCGGTAACAGCATAGAACTTTCCTGCCGTCACCATAGCCTTGACAAAGAAGGGCGGATCCTGAAAGCGCATATAATCGGGAAAGAAAACATTGTGGTTCAGAATCATGGAGCGGCTGAAAATGAACCGCTGATAATAGTAATACTGCTGGTAGTCTTTGAAATCCACCCAGCCTTCCTCCTGGAAGCAATAAAGGCTGGCATCCTTTTTCGTGGTCGTATCCGCATAGCGCATGCCGCCGCCGCAAATATCCGCCTGCACAGCATCCGCCTGTTCATAGAGATTTTTCAGTGTATCCTTGTGCTGATAGTAATCATCCGCATCCATGAAGGCGATATACTTTCCTCGTGCAGCCTTGATGCCGCGGTTGCGGGCAGGGCCAGCACCGGCGTTTTCAGGCTGCCGCAGCACCTTCAGCATGCCATAGGTGCTTTGATATTCCTTCAGAATATCGACGGAGTTATCCGTAGAGCAATCATCAACGCAAATGATCTCGTAGTTTTCAAGCGACTGGGTGCATACCACGTCCAAGCATTCGCGAATGTGCTCGGAAGCATTGTATACAGGGATAATCACAGATACAGTAACGTTTTTGCCTTCCTTCATCTTGTTTCCCATGGTGTTTCTCTCCTTTAACCCATATGTTTTCTTGCTTTATTCAGGATCCGATGAGGAATCCTAACAATCAGATTGCCTATCTTATAGGATCGGCTGTTTCGCAGGGCCTGTACTTCTTTCTGCAGTTCGCTGGCCTCCTGCCGAAGGGCGAGCATGGCGGCTTGTTCACAGTCTTCCGTTCCTTGGCGGGCAAGCCGCCATATGGAGAACGCATCAAATGTCAGCTCCTGTATTTTGTGGCATCGGGCATACGCATTCTCCCCCCCGCTGATATGCCGCATGTCCTCGGGGGCGGCGGCATCAACCTCCAGGTAGGCCAGGCCGCCGTTGTGGAGGTGCTGGTACAGTGTGCGGTAGCCATCCAGGGTGGTCATGGTGTCCAGGCTGCGGAGCATGGATTCTGCGGCCTTGACGGCAAAGGGCTTGCGGAAAGTTTCGAAAAGGCCGCGGGTGAGCAGCTCCTCCTTCACGGCGGCGAAGGCCTGGAAGGTGTCCAGGGGCGCTTTGCTCTTCAGGGACTGGATGTTGCCTGTTTGGCCCACGCGGTAGTGGACAAGCACCTCCGGCAAGGGGGCAATGCGCTGGGCGCAGGCCATGGCAACCATGCTGAAATACAGGTCGTTGCTGGAGAACAGCGGCTGAAACCGGATGCCCAGCTGCTGGATGTAGGCCCGGCTGAACAGCTTTGTCCAGGGGTTGAGCACATCGAAGATGTGGTTGGCGCCCTCCTTTCCGGAGAAGACCTGCGCCGGCAGGCGCTGGCACGGGCAAAGGAAGCTGGCGGGCGCCAGAGTGCCCTGGGGCATTTGCAGCAGATCGGCGTGGAACAAAACCACCTGGGCGGTGCAGGCCTTGGCGCAGGCGAAGGCGTGCAGCAGCAGCTGGGGGTCGAAGCGGTCGTCCGCGTCCAGGAACAGCAGATACTCGCCTCTGGCATGGGCCATGCCGGTGTTGCGTGCTGCGCCGGCATGCTGGTTTTTCTGGCGGAAAAGGCGGATGCGGCTGTCCTGCCGGGCATGGCTTTCGATGATCCGGCAGGAATCGTCCGTTGAGCCATCGTCCACAAACAGCATTTCGAAATTGCTGAGGGATTGGTGCTGCAGGTCGTGCAGGGTTTCCTCCAGCAGGGGTGCGGCGTTGTAAACGGGCAGGATGACGCTGATCAGCGGGTGCTGGGGCTGATAGGCCTGATGGGTGAATTTCCGCAGGGCCTGCCGGCCCAGCCAGGGCGGCTTGGGCGGGGCGGGTGCCTGCGGGGCAGGGGTGGGCGGTGCCAGGGAAAGGCCGCACGTCCGCAGCATGGTGTCAATCAGCAACGCCTCGGGATGCTGGGCCAGGGCCTGCGCCCGCTGCTGGGGGGAAAGGGCGGCATAGGCCTGGCGGGCGTGGGTCATCAGGGAGGAAAGCTGCACCTGGGCGCAGCGGATGGTGTCCGGCTGAAAGGCATGGGTCAGCAGGAACTGCTGCAGGGTGCTTTGGCAGATGTAGTAGCTCCGCACATGGCGGAAATCCTTCTGCACGGTCACAATGGAGCTTTCCCGCATGCTGCGCTTGTAGAAGGGCGATGGCTCCACCCCGGCGCGGTGTGCGCACAGCAGGCACTGAAGGGTGAACACATTATCCTCGTAATACACGCCGGGGAGAAAGGAGAAGCCCTGCTGGAGGAGATATGCCCGGCGGAGGAGATACATGCAGGCAGAGGCGCGGTAGCTCCGGCCGTCAACCAGCGAAACGAAAAGCTCCTCCCCCGGCAGGGCAGGCGCCTTGATGTGCACCTTTGTCCTGTACAGGGTTTCATAGGCGGGGAAGGCCTGGCGGAGCTGCGGCGTTTCATAAATGGTTTCCCCATCGTAGAAAAGCATGTCCAGCGTATCCCGGCTGGCGCGGGCGTACAGCTTTTCCAGCGCATCAGCCGAAAGCCAGTCATCGCAGTCCAGAAAGTCCACATACTCGCCCCCCGCCCGGGCCAGTCCGGCGTTTCTTGCAGCGGAAAGGCCGGCATTGGGCTGGGAAACAACCACCATGCCCGGGTGCTGCTGCTGATAGCGGGCAAGAATGCCTGCAGAGCCATCGGTGGAGCCATCGTCCACGCAAATGACCTGCAATGACTGCAGCGTCTGCGCAAACACGCTGTCCAGGCAGCGCGCGAGAAATTCCTCGCCATTGTAAACGGGAATAATGACGGATACGGCAGTGCCGGACATGGTGGCTTCACCTCCCCTGCTGTGTGTTAATGGCTGCTTTTGCTTTCCATAAAGGCATCATAGGCGGCAAGCACCTGGCGGGCATCGCCGGCCAGGTGCGCCACGCCGCCATCCAGCCACATGGCCTTTTGGCACAGGCGCTCCACCGCGGCATTGGAATGGGAAACGAACAGCAGCGTGGTGCCGCCCTCCAGCAGGGAGTGCATGCGCTTTTCGCACTTGGCCTGAAAGGCCTTGTCCCCGGTGGCAAGCACCTCATCGGCAATCAGGATATCCGCCCGGGCGCAGGTGGCCACCGCAAAGCCCAGGCGGGACTTCATGCCGGAGGAATAGTTCTTGATGGGCACATCCAGAAAGGCCTCGATTTCCGCAAAGTCCACAATTTCGTCAAACCGGGCGTTGATGTCCCGTTCCGACATGCCCAGGATCAGCCCGTTCATGATGATGTTCTCCCGCCCGGTCAGCTCCGGGTCAAAGCCGGCGCCCAGCTCCAGCAGCGGAGCAATGGAGCCATCCACCATCACGGTGCCTTGGCAGGGACGAAGGATGCCTGTAATCACCTTCAGCAGGGTGGATTTGCCCGAGCCGTTTTTGCCAACGAACCCCCAGCTTTCCCCCTGGTGAATTTCCAGGCTGATGTCCTTCAGCGCCATGAATTCCTGAAACAGAAGCTCCCTGTGCAGAAGGGAACGAAGGTAATCCTTCACGCCCATGGATTTCTTCATGGCCAGGTTATACCGCACGGAAATATGATCCAGCTGCACAATGGTTTTGCTCATAAACTGCTCCTTTATACATATAGGATCACATTGTCCTTGGCCTTGGCATAGGCGATCAGCCCCAGCAGCAGAAAGGCTGCACCCCAGGCAAAGCCGCCCAGCACCAGGGCGCCATCGGGCCAGGCGTTGCCCAGGAAAATCATGCGGGTCTGCTGGATGAAGCCATACAGCGGGTTGAAGGTGCGGATGACATGCTGCATGGTTTCGGACAGTGATTCCAGCGGATAAAACAGGGGCGTCAGGTACATCCAGCCCACGTTGAACACGGCATACAGGTAGTGGGTGTCCTTCACAAACACGTTGGCAATGGCCAGCAAAAGCCCGAATCCCAGGGTGAAAAGGGACATTTCCGCAACCACCACGGGGAAGGCAATCATGTGGATGGAAATGGGCGTGCCGGTAAACAGAAGCACCAGGGCAAAGGCCACCAGGGTGAACAGAAGATCCACAAAGGATGAGGAAAAGCTGGCCAGGGGGAAAATGTAATAGGGCACGCGGGTTTTGCGCATCAGCGAGCCGTTGCTTTGCAGCGAGCGCATAATGTTTCCTGCGCCGCCGGTCACAAAGGAATAAACCGTGCGGCCGCAGAACAGGTAAACGGGAAAGTTGGCAATGCTGTTGGAAAACATGCGGGAGAACACAACCGTCATGATCAGCATCATCAGCAGCGGGTTCAGCACGCACCAGGCATACCCCAGCACGGATGTGCGGTATTGCCTTTTCAGCTCGCGGGAGATGAGGTTTTTCAGCAGCGGCAGGTATTTGATGCCGTTGCTGACGGCCAGGCGCAGCTGGGTGAATTTCTTCTTCATAGGGATTCCCTTCTTGCGGTGTGTAATAATGGCCGGCCCAGCAGCAGGGCAGCGCCGCGGCGCAGCAGCACCCGGTTATCCTTCACCGGGCGCCGGAGGGAAACAGCCCGCCAGTAGTCCATGGTGCAGCAGCACCCGCACTGGGCGGCAAAACCCTCGGCTGTGCTGAGCAGCAGCAGGGTGCTGGGCATGGAGCTGCGCAGCTCCCGGCGGTATTTGCCCATCAGCAGCCGCATGGCCTGCAAGCCCAGCTCCGGCTTGCGGGAAATGCTGTCCTTCTGCACATACAAACGGGCCAGCACATCCGGAAAGTATACCAGGCGGAAGGCCTTGGCCAGGCGGATGGCATACTCCCAATCCTGCATACGGGGGAAGCGGGGATCGAAGCGCACCTGCTTCATGCAATCGGCCCGGCCGAAAAGCGTTTGGGTGCTGACCAGGTTGCCGCCCAGCAGCCGGCGGTAATCCACCGGCCCGGGGGGAACATCCTCTGCCGGGTAGCGGGATGCACCGCCCCCGTCGTGGCGCTCAAAGGCGCAGAAAACCGCATCGGCGCCGGTGCTTTCCAGCTGCCGAAGCTGCATGGCCAGCTTGTCCGGAAGCCAGACGTCATCGCTGTCCAGAAAGGCGATGTACCGGCCCCGGGCCAGCGCCATGCCTGCATTCCGCGCGGCGCAGGCGCCCCTGTGGGCCAGCGGACAATAGCGCAGGCGCGGCTCGCCCAGCCGGGCAACGGCCTGTGCCGTGCCATCGGTGGAGCCATCATCCGCAATAATGATCTCCAAATTCCCAAGGCTCTGCTGCCGCACGCTGGCAATGGCGCGCAGCAGCAGCTCCCTGCGGTTGTAGGTGGGAATGATCACGCTGACGCAAGGCCTTTCCTCCATGGCTGGTCAGTCCCTGCGGAACAGGTCGCGGGTGTAAACCTTGTCCTGCACATCGTCCAGGCAGCTGTCAAAGCGGTTGGCAAGGATGGCGTCGCTCGTAGCCTTGAACTTCTCCAGGTCGTTGACCACCTGGCTGCCAAAGAAGGTGCTGCCGTCCTCCAGGGTAGGCTCGTAGATGACGATGGAAGCACCTTTGCCCTTGATGCGCTTCATCACGCCCTGAATGCTGCTCTGGCGGAAGTTGTCGGAATTGCTCTTCATGGTCAGCCGGTAAACGCCAATCACCACGGGCTTTTCCTGGGCGGCGCTGAAGGTATTGTCACCGGTGTAGGCATAATAGCCGGCCCGGCGCAGCGCCCTGTCGGCAATGAAATCCTTCCTGGTGCGGTTGGATTCCACCACGGCGGCAATCAGGTTTTCCGGCACATCGGCATAGTTGGCCAGCAGCTGCTTGGTGTCCTTGGGCAGGCAGTAGCCGCCGTAGCCGAAGGAAGGATTGTTGTAGTGGCTGCCAATGCGGGGATCCAGGCACACGCCCTCAATAATCTGCCGGGTGTTCAGGCCCTTCATTTCGGCGTAGGTATCCAGCTCGTTGAAATAGCTCACCCGCAGCGCCAGGTAGGTATTGGCAAAGAGCTTCACGGCCTCCGCCTCGGTAAAGCCCATGAACAGCGTGTCGATCTGCTCCTTGATGGCGCCCTCCTGCAGCAGCCCTGCAAAGGTGTGAGCTGCCTGCGTCAGCCGGGCATCGGCAAGATCGGTGC
The DNA here is from genome assembly GCA_964391995.1 of uncultured Faecalibacterium sp. Classification (GTDB taxonomy): domain Bacteria; phylum Bacillota; class Clostridia; order Christensenellales; family Aristaeellaceae; genus UBA11524. Next base: position 545 of record CAYMOM010000030.1, on the reverse strand, counting down.
CAACGATGATGCGGCTGGGATAAAGGTTGTCATACAGGGCCTTGGACTCCCGCAGGAATTCCGGGCTGAAAAGGATGTTGGCGCTGCCTGTTTTCTCCCGGATGGAGGCGGTGTAGCCCACGGGAATGGTGGACTTGATCACCACGATGGCATGGGGGTTTACCTCCATCACCAGGTCAATCACGCTTTCCACGGCGCTGGTGTCGAAGAAATTCTTCTGGCTGTCGTAATTGGTGGGCGCGGCAATCACCACAAAATCGGCATCCGCATAGGCGCTGCGGCCGTCCAGGGTGGCGGTCAGGTTCAGCTTTTTCTCGGTCAGGTATTTCTCGATGTATTCATCCTGAATGGGGCTTTTCCTGGCATTGATCATCTCAACCTTTTCCGGGATAATGTCCACTGCCGTCACCTGATGATGCTGCGAAAGCAAAACAGCAATGGAAAGACCCACATAACCCGTTCCGGCAACTGCAATTTTCATCATGGTTTCCTCCTTGTATGTCTTTCTTCACCACTTCATCCCGATTTCGTCCAGCAGGCGGACG
>CAYMOM010000029.1:0-18274 GCA_964391995.1 uncultured Faecalibacterium sp. | reverse complement strand
GCTTTGGCAAGGGTGCGGCCCTGGTGGGCGCTGTGGCCCTGTGCCTGACCCTGACGGGCTGCTATATCCCGCCGGATGAAATTGCCGCTGAAAACATGACCATCGGCGGCAACAACCTGCCCTTTGACACCTTCGACACGGCGGTGCCTTCCACCAACCCACCCACGCCGACCCCTACCCAGACCCCCGGGCAGGCCATCAGCCAGCCCACCGTGAACTGGGATGACTATTGGGGGGATAGCACCACCAATGTGCCCAGCGCCAGCAGCCCGGTGGGCGTGGTGACCAACAGGCCCAGCACCAACACCATTGCCGTGGTAACCCAGAAACCCACCGATACCCCTGCGCCCACAACTTCCGTGCTGAAGAAGGGCGCCTCCGGTACCGAGGTGCGCCAGGTGCAGCAGCGCCTGAAGACCCTGGGCTACCTTTCCGGCTCTGCCGATGGGGATTTTGGCGACCTGACCGAGGCGGCAGTGATGGCCTTCCAGTCGGTCAATGGCCTGTATGCTGATGGCATTGTGGGCAAAAACACCCTGAACAAGCTGAACAGCAACAGTGCCGTGTCCAATCCGGGCGAGCCTGCTACGGTGACCAAGACGCCCTCTTCCTCTTCCGCCACCAGGAAGCCCACCGTGACCGCCAAGCCCACGGCGACCCCCAAGGTGGATAATGTGTACCTGGAGGTTGGCTCCTCCGGCACGAAGGTGAAAACCCTGCAGCAGCGGCTGATCTCCCTGGGGTGGATGTCCGGCACGGCGGATGGCAAGTATGGCGGCGCCACCCAGGCCGCCGTGAAGGCCTTCCAGAAGAAGATGGGTCTTTGGGCGGACGGCATTGCCGGCCCCGATACCCTGGAAAAGCTGTATTCCTCCTCTGCCAAGAGCAGCTCCACCCCTGCCTCCTCCGTTGGCGAAACCCTGGAGGAGGGCATGAAGGGCGACGCCGTCCGCTCCCTGCAGAAGCGCCTGAAGGAGCTGGGCTACCTTTCCGGCTCGGTGGATGGTTCCTTTGGCTCCGCCACCAAGACGGCGGTGATCGCCTTCCAGCGCAACAATGGCCTGACGGCTGATGGCAAGGCAGGCACAGCCACCCTGAACAAGATTTATGAAGAAGAGCCTGTGAAGGAAAGCGACACCAAGAAGGACGACGACAGCGAGATTTCCTCCACCGGGTATGTGGTGCTGCGGGAAGGCTCCACCGGCGATGCCGTGCGCAAGCTGCAGCAGACCCTGAAGCAGCTGGGGTACTACTCCGGTTCGGTGGATGGGAGCTTTGGCTCCGGCACCACCAGTGCGGTGCAGGCCTTCCAGCGGGCCAACGACCTGCGGGTGGACGGTGCCGCCGGCCCGGCTACCCAGCGCGCCCTGTACGGAACCAGCTCCTCCATCACCTATGCTACCCTGCGGGAGGGGGACACCGGCTCCGCTGTGAAAAACCTGCAGTATGCCCTGTACGAGCTGGGCTATTACGATGGCAAGCTGGACAGCACCTATGGCTCAACCACCAGCGATGCCGTCCGTGCCTTCCAGATTCAGAACAGCATTTCCCCCGTGGATGGCATTGCCGGCAACAAAACCCTGCAGATGCTGTATTCCTCCTCGGCAAAGGCTGCAGCTGCCGCCACCACCGAGTATGAAACCCTCCGCGAGGGCAGCAGAGGCAGCGCCGTGGTGGAAATGCAGGAGTGCCTGGCGCAGCTGGGCTACCTGGCGGATGTAACCGGCGTGTATGATTCTGCCACCGTTTCCGCCGTGAAGGCCTTCCAGCGGAACAACGGCCTTTCCGTGGATGGCGCCGCCGGCAACGATACCCTGAAGAAGCTCTACTCCAACAGCGCCAAAGGCAACTGACGGGGCGCATCAATCCTGCATCCAGTCCCGCTTCCATTATGGGAGCGGGATTTTTGCTTGCCTGAATGGCGCACGGACTGTTTCCCTCGCGGCGGCACAAAAGAAAAGTCCCTCTTCCATTGCTGGAAGAGGGATCGCAGGGATCAGAGGCAGCGCCTCCGGGTTGGTTTACTGGCCAGCGATGGCTGCCAGATCCTGCTGCAGCTGCCACTTGGTGGCGGCCTGCTCGAGGGACCAGGCCAGGCACTCGTCATAGCTGTAGTTCTTGCACTGGGTGGTCATGTTGCGGATGTGCATGTCAAACTCGCCATCGGCCTTGGCGTAAATGGCGCGCCAGCTGTTGGTGGTGATGGCCTTGGCACACTGCTCCCACTTCACCTTCAGGTCATCGCTCTTGGAAGGCTCGGAGTAAGCGGTGTCGGGCATGACGGTGTACTTGCCGATCTTCTCGAAGTACTGGTCAGCCAGGGCCACGCCGGACCAGTTGCGCCAGTCGGCCTGGATGTCATACACGGTTTCGGAGTTCACGGAAACCCAGGTATCCTTGTTGAAGGCCTCGCCCAGGGCACTGTCGGGGTTGATCATGTCCTTGGCCAGGGTGGTGTTGTTGATTTGCAGGCAACCATCGTTGAAGTTGCCGCTGAGGGTGTAGCTCTTGCCCGTGTAGGGGGAGGTCCATACGATGCCGTTCATGTCGGTCTTGGTGTCGGTGCTGGTCTTCTTGCCCAGCTCGGTGAAGTACATGCCGCCGTCCTCGTTATAGTCCCAGGTCAGTCCGCGGGGACCGTACCACATGGTCAGGGAGCCTTCGGGGGTAGCCAGGAAGTCCAGGATGGCCATGCACAGTTCCGGATACTTGGTGTAGGCGCCGATGCTCCAGATGCGGCTGCCGCCCAGGGAGGACAGGCCGTACACGATGGGGTTGGCCTCATCGGGCACGCGGGAGTACATCATCTTGCCGGCTTCCAGGTGGGCCTCGGTGTTGAAGGCCATGGAGGAGGCATAGTTGAAGATGCCCCAGAACACGCCGCCGTTCTTCACCTTGGTGCCCATGTCGTCATAGGGCTGGGTCATGGAGTTGGGATCCAGCAGGCCTTCACGATACAGCTTGTTGAAGAACTTCAGCATCTCGATATAGGGGCCATCGGGGTCGAGAGCGTCATAGAACTCGCCATTGGTGGGGTTGTACAGGCCAAAGGCCAGCTCGTCATAGCCATAGTAGGCAGTGGCCAGGGCCTTGACGTACATAACCATGTTGCCGTCCCAGTCGGGCCAGAGGGAGGCAGCGTAGGTTTCGTTGCCCAGCTCGTCCGTGGGGCAGATGGCCTTCATCTGCTTGAAGACCTCAATCAGGTCGTCCAGGTTCTTGATTTCCGGATAGCCCAGCTGGGAGTACAGATCCCAGCGGATGTCCCAGGAATACATGAAGGACTTGTGGCTGCCTTCCTCCAGGGCCACATCCATGCCGAAGCCGTACAGGGCGTTGTTGTCCTCGGACACGATGCGGTTGGTGTTCAGGGCAGTGCCGTAGTTGGCGTAGATGTAAGGCCCGTATTCCTCAACAATGGACTTGGTTTTGCCATAGGCAGGCTCGTCCCAGTTGAGCAGCATATCCTTCTGGATAGCCTGCTTATAGTCCTCGCCATTGGCGCCCCAAATAACCAGGTCGCCCAGGTTGCCGTTGGCCATGCGGGTTTCGTAGGTGCCATCCTGGTCGGGGATGATGACAACCTCCACATTGAACAGATCCTTCAGCAGGGCGGCGCTCCAGCCGGTTTGCAGGCCGTTGTAGTTAGCCAGCTGGCTGTACACCTCCAGCTTGATGGTTTCGCCATCCTGGGGCACCAGGCTGTACACATCGCTGGTGACAGCGTAGTAGGGAACCTCCGCCACGGCGGGGATTGCGCCCAGCAGCATCAGCACTGCCAGCACAAGGGACAGGATTTTCTTCATGGGGTTTCTCCTTTCATTATTTCATGGCACACAGGCCATTGATTTTGGGAAAGGCGCTGCCATCAGCCCTTCACTGCGCCCAGCATGATGCCCTTGACAAAGTAGCGCTGCATGAAGGGATACACCAGCAGAATGGGGATGATGGACACCATGGAAATGGTGTACTTGATCACCCGGGAGGAAAGCATGGTATCCGCCTGGGCCTGGGACAGCTGGCCGGAGCCGGACACCAGGGCGCTCAGGTTGGTGGACTGGTTCAGGTACACATACAGCCGGTGCTGCAGGGTGTACATGGCAGGCTTGCCAGACATGAGTAGCAGGGAATCCTGGAAGGAGTTCCAGTTGCCCACCGCGCCGAAAATGGCAATGGTAGCCAGGATGGGCACGGACAGGGGCAGGATGATCTTCACAAACACGGTGGGGGTGTTGGCGCCATCGATAACGGCGGATTCCTCCAGGGAGGCGGGAATGGACTCGATGTAGGTTTTCACCAGGATGATGTTGTAGGGGGCGATCATGCCGGGAATGATGTAGGCCAGGAAGTTGTTGGTCAGGCCCAGCATGAGCATGTTCATGTACCAGGGGATCAGGCCGGCATTGAAGTACATGGTAATGACCAGCATCCTGTACATGAAGGAGCGCTTCCACATCTTCTGCTTGGTGACCATATAGCCTGCCCAGGCGGACACCACCACCATCAGCGCCGTGCCGATGATGGTGCGGGCGATGGTGACAACGATGGAGGAACCCAGGTCAGCCACGTCCTTCAGGGAGATGTAGTTGTTCAGGTGGAAGCCGATGGGGTAGAAGTTCACCAGGCCGCTGGTTACGGCATCGTTGTTGGAAATGGTGTTGATAAACAGGTAGTAGAAGGGGAACACACACAAAAGGGTGAACAGCCCGAAGAAGATGTACAGGATGACATCGAAGATGATGTCGCCCTTGGTGCGGGCAATTTTGGACTTGTTGCGGATTTTCTTGCTCATCACTCATCGACCTCCTTAAATGATGCTCTCGCCGCGGACAGCCTTGGAGATGCCGTTCGCGCCAAACAGCAGCGTTACGCCAATGAGGGACTTGAACACGCCCACCACCGTGGACAGGGGAATCAGGCCGGACTTGATGCCGATGTTGTACACATACAGGTCCAGTACCTCGATCACGTCCTTGTTGATGGCGTTTTCAAACACCAGGTATTGATCCATGCCGTTGGAAAGCATGCCGGCCACGCTCATCAGCAGCATGACCATGTAGGTGGGCATCAGGCCGGGGATGGTGATGTGGCGGATGCACTGGAAGCGGTTGGCGCCATCCACCCGGGCAGCCTCGTACAGCTGCTGGTCGATGCCGGCAATGCCGGCAATGTACACAATGGCGCTCCAGCCCAGGCCTTTCCAGGTGCCCCACAGGAGCATTTTGATCCATATCCAGTCGGCGCTGGCCAGATAGTCCGTGTTGGCGCCGGCAACGCCCAGCACGTTCCGCAGGAAGGCGTTGACGAAGCCATCGGTAGAGAAAATGGCGAAGGCAATGGCATACACCAGCACCCAGGAGATGAAGTTGGGGATGGTGGTCAGGGTCTGCACCAGGCGCTGGAACTTGGTGGAGCGCACCTCAGCCAGCAGCACGGCGAAGGCGATGGGCAGCCAGCTGGTGGCAATGCCCAGGCCGGACATGATCAGCGTGTTGCGCAGAACGCGAACCAGGTCGCTGCGGGTGGCGGCATTCTGGAACAGGTAGCCAAACCACTTCAGGCCAACAAAGTTGCTGGACTGGGTCACGGCGCCATCCACCACGGTGTCGTACAGCAGCAGCTGATCGCCAATCTTGTAATCGAAGAAGGCGAAGCGCCAGCCGTAAATGGGCAGATAGCAGAAGATGACCGTCAGCAGCAGAATGGGCATGAACATCAGGAAGTTGCGGTACTTCTCGTCCATTTCCATCTTTTCTTCCAGCTCATCGGGCAGGAGGAACCAGGAAACCAGGCTGCACACGAAGATCAGCACCGCCGCCACGGCCCAGAAGGCTATGCCGCCAGGCAGCATAGGCTGCAGGTACTTCTGCACGGAGGGTGTTTGGATGGTTTCCTGCAGCAGGGTGTTGTATACGCTGAAGATGACCAGCAGGCCTGCAAGAATGGCAGCGGAGCCAGCCATGGGCAGCAGGTAGCCGCCCTTTTTCTTCATGCGGTTATTGCCAAGGGACATGCAGGCACCGGCGGCGTTCAGCAGGATGCCCAGCACAACCACCGCAGCGCCAATCATCAGCAGCACCACCACATTGGAGCCGATCACCCCGCGGGACAGGGCGAATTCCATCTTCTCCACAATGGTGCCATAGGAGGTTGCCACGGTGAACAGGGAGGCGTTTTCGTTAATCAGGGCGGACACGCGGCCCGGGTTCAGGGAAGGGAAGAACACCATCATGCCGGTGATGACAATCAGCGCCCGGGTCAGCCGCTGGAAGATGGTGGGCAGATCCATGTGCATGGCGGCTTCCACTTCCCGGGGGAGGGTCAGCCAGGCGACAAGGCCCAGCACAGCCGTCAGGCCGGCAACGGCAATCCAGGAGTACCATGCCACAGGCACCTTCAGGGCCAGGGCATCCAGGGCGGCGGAAAGGGTTTCGGGCATGTCAAGGCCCGCATAGGCAGCACGGACGCTGGCGGCATTGGCGATGATCTGCCCCAGCACGCCCCGGAGCAGCACCAGCACCACCACAGTCAGGGCAGCGCCGCCAGCCAGCAGCGGCAGGCCAAGCTTGCGCATGCGGCCATTGCCCAGGGAGATCACCATGCCTGCCAGGGCAACCACGGCGCCCGCCAGCAGGAAAATGGCGCAGGCCTGCACCTTACCGGCCTGGCCCAGGTGCACATCGGCCTGGGCAATGGCGGGCGCGGCGGCCTTTACTTCAGCCAGCACGGCGGCAACATCGGCGTTTTCGTCAGCCAGCTTTTCCCGGGCGCTTTCCAGCACGGGGGACAGCTGGGCCAGCCGGGCGGCGCCATCGGCCTGGGAGGCCTGGGCGGCGGCAATCTCCGCCTGGGCCTGGGCAATCATTTCTTCCGATGCAGCCAGGGCGGCAGCCAGCTTTTCTTCCTTGGTGGGGTCGCCCTCGGCGGCAGGCTCATACCACATGGCATCGGAAATGCCCATGGCGGCAGTATCCGCCTGGCTGGCCAGGGAAGGCACGCTGCCGCTGATGTTCCACAGGGATTCCATGGCGGCATAGAGGGCGTCCTCCGTGGCGTTGGCCTTGGCGGCAGCCAGGGCATCGGCGGCGGCGGTCAGGCAGGCACCGGCGGCGCTCATGTCCTCGCCGGCGGAAGCCTGCAGGGCGGCAACCTCGGCGCCCAGGGTGGCCTCCACAGCAGCCAGGGCGGAGGCAGCATCCGCGGCATTGTTCAGGGCGTTAACGGTGGCATCCATCTGCGCCTCGGCCTGGGACAGCTCCTTCAGCCCATCGGCAGAGAAGGCTGTCCCCACCAGGGTGGCCCGGCCCAGCAGGGCGGTTTGCGCCGGGTTGGTAAAGACCAGGAAGGCCAGCAGGGCCAGCACGCAGCACAAAAGCCGCGCGGGCATGCTCATGCACTGGTGCAGCATGCTGTAGTGCGGCGCGGCTCCGGGGGTGTTTTTCAGCTTTTCATTGGTTTGAATCATCGACACGACTTCCCCTCAATTCAACTTTCCGGGTGCGCTGATGAAGGAGCGGGCACGCCTCTCCCTCATGAGCACACCCCGCAAGAAAAGCACCCGCGGCGCTCCTGCGGTGAAACAGGAGCGCCGTGGGGTTTATCCATTGGATCAGTCAGCCAGGCCGCTCACCGTGAAGGTGAAGATGACCTCGGTATTGGCGCCGGGCAGGTTGTAGCCAAAGCCCGCATCCAGCTTGTTATACTCGTCGGTCACAACGATCTTGGCATAATCGCCGGAGGTATCCAGCACCAGGCCTTCCTGGGTCTTGCTGTCGCCAATCTTCACAGTGGCATCGGTGATCTGCACATGACCGTCCGCAACCAGGGCGGAGGGGATGCTGGTCGCCACGCGGAAGAAGTGGAAGTAGGTATCGGTGCCAAAGCCCATATCGCCGGTGGTCATCTTCACGGTGTAGGTACCGTTGCCGGTGATGGCAGCATCCTCGAAGGAACCGCCGTAGTTCACAGCGTTGCCGTCGGCATCCCAGCCGGTCAGGTGGGTGAAGAAGTCAGCGCTCTCGCCGTTCAGGCCATAGGAGGCATCGTCCCAGTCGTTACGGAAGATGTAGGTTTCGGACTGCACAGCCACATAGGCGGCGTAATCAGCGGCCAGGGCGGCGGTGATTTCCTCTTCGCTCATGCCCTTCTCTTCCTTCACCACGGGCTCGCCGTAGATGTAGTCGAAGGTCACTTCCAGAGAGGAGATGTTGGTCAGCAGTTCCTTGGCCACCATGATGGCGGAAGCGCCTTCCAGGTTGCCGTCAGCGCGGTGGGCATCCTCGGGCAGCTCGGCAACCCACTCGTTCATGATGTTCTGGCGGGTCACAACCTGGTCGTCGGAGGAGGTGTAGCCCTTGCCCAGTTCAACGGACTCGCCATTGACCTTGATATCGGTAATATCGATGTAGTAGCCGGGGAAGGTCTTTTCGCCGGTGGCAATGCCCAGGGCCATGAAGGCGATGTCAGCCAGAGGCTCGGCGCAGTCGAACTTCACGGTGTAGGTGCCGGGGCCTTCGATCTTCACTGCGTTGGTTTCGGCATACTCGCCGGGGTTCCAGGCCTGGTTGGCCCAAGCGCCATCGGCAAACATGATGTAAGCGGTGTCGGTCACGGGCACCAGGGTGAAGTCGATTTCGTAGGAGGTCACGCCGGTGAAGGCAGCCTTGTCCACGATGATCCAGTTAGCACCCTCGGTGGTGCCGTCGAAGGAGCGGGCATCGGCAGGCAGCTCGGAAACCCATTCGTTCATGATGTTCATGCGGGTTTCCAGCTGATCGTCGGAAGAGGTGTAGCCCTTGCCGGCCTCGATGGCGGCGCCGTTGATGCGGATCTCGTTGATCTTCAGCATCATGCCGGGGAAGAGCTTTTCGCCGTGCTTCACGCCCAGGGCGGTGAAGGCCACGCCCTCAGCAGCCTCGGCAAACTCCAGGCCCACGGTGTAGTCGCCAGGGCCGGTGATGGTGGCGTTCTTGGCGGTCACGCCTTCATAGGTGTTGCCGTCCAGCCAGTACTGCTTGGCCCAGGCGCTGTCGGCAAACATGATGTAGGCAGTGTCCACGCCATAGCGGTAGAAGGAGAAGTCCACTTCCACGCTGGTAACGGAGGCGAAGGCTTCCTTGTCCACGATGATCCAGGAAGCATCCTCGGTCACGCCATCGTAGGAATGGGCGTCGGCAGGCAGCTCGCTAACCCATTCGTTGTAGATGTTCATGCGGGTCACAATCTGGTCATCGGAGGAGGTGTAGCCCTTCTTGACCTCGATGGCTTCGCCGTTAACGCGGATCGCGTTGATCTTGATGGCATAGTTGGGGAAAGCCTTCTCGCCATTGGAAATGCCCAGGGCGGCGAAAGCCAGGCCCTCGGCGGGGGTGGCGAACTCCAGACCCACGGTGTAGTCGCCCTCGCCAGTGACAACGGCCTCAGTGGCCTTCACGCCTTCGGGAGCTTCGCCGGGATTCCACACCTGGTTGACCCAGGCGCCATCGGCATACATCAGGAATGCCGTGGGGGCAGCGGCAGCTTCCTCTGCCACAGCGGGAACCATACCCAGTGCCATGCACAGGGCCATCACCAAGGCAAACAGCTTGGTCATGTTCTTCATTGGATATTCCCTCCTTAATTCTTGGGCTGGCCGCGGCGAAAACGTTTTTGCCCACGGGCAAGAAACGGCCCGCTCCAGCCGCCTTTATCCATATGATACAAGGATTAAAACTTTCTGTCAACCCTATTTGTGTATTTTTTGTCTTGTTTTTTGTTGAAATTACACAATACTCAAGGCTGATACCGCCGTGTAACCTTTTCGCTGCGGAAGGAAATGGGCAAGCCTTCAGCCCATGCAGACTGTCAAAAAACCTCCGGGAGGTGTCGGAGGGCCCGCAGGTCCTCTGACTTCATTCGTATCGCGGGGCTTTGCCGCGCGGGCGGGGCGTTTCCGGCTCTGCCGGAAACTTTCCTTACGCGGAGGAACGGCCGTCAGGCCTGCTTGCAGGCCTGACAGTGACGGAGCGCAAAGCCTCGAAAAAGTGGCTTTGCCACTTTTTCGACATCCTGAATGGGCAAGCCTTCAGCCCATGTTCACCCAGCCGTCATAGAGCTGTGCTATGGTGGTATCCCAACCCCATGAAAGGAGGGAGAACCATGCAATACCGCAGCGAACTGAAGCACCTGATTTCCCCCGGCGACAGGGCAGCCATCTGCGCGGTGATGAAAACCGTGGCCCGGCTGGACCCCCATGCACAGCCCAGGGGCTATTACACCATCCGCAGCCTGTATTTCGACAACCTGCAGGACAAGGCCTTGCGGGAGAAGCTGGACGGCGTGAATGAGCGGGAGAAGTTCCGCATCCGCTATTACAATGGGGACACCAGCGTCATTCACCTGGAGAAAAAGGTGAAGCGCAGCGGCCTGGGCTGCAAGGTTTCCTGCAGCCTGACGGCGGAAGAGGCCCAGCGCATTGCGGATGGCGACACCCTGTGGATGGCCTCTGACCGCCGGGCCCTGGTGGTGGAGCTGTATGCGAAGATGAAATACCAGGGCCTGCGCCCCAGAACCATTGTGGATTATGAGCGCATCCCCTTTGTGTACGGCCCGGGAAACGTGCGGGTTACCGTGGACTACAACATCCGCACCGGCCTGCGCTGTACCGATTTCCTCAACCCCCGCTGCCCCATGCTGCCCACCGGACAGGACATTGTGCTGGAGGTGAAGTGGGATGACTACCTGCCCGCCATCATCCGCCATGCCGTGCAGCTGAAGGGCCGGAGAGAAACTGCGTTTTCCAAGTACGGCGCGTGCCGAATTTACGGATAAAAGGAGCGAAAACCCATGACCTTCAACGACATTTTCAAGTCCTCCTTCCTGGAGAACATCACCAGCGTTTCCCTGGTGGACATGGTGCTGACCCTGGCGCTGGCCTTCGGGCTTGGCTTGTTCATCTTCCTCGTATACAAGAAGACCTACTCCGGGGTGATGTATTCCTCCTCCTTCGGCGGCACCCTGGTAGCCATGACCATGATTACCTCCATGACCATCCTGGCTGTTACCAGCAATGTGGTGCTGTCCCTGGGCATGGTGGGCGCGCTGTCCATCGTGCGCTTCCGCACTGCCATCAAGGAGCCTATGGACATTGCCTTCCTGTTCTGGAGCATTGCAGCCGGCATTGTGCTGGCGGCGGGGATGATCCCCCTGGCGGTGGTGGGCAGCGTGATCATCGGCGTGGTGATGCTGGTGTTCATCAACCGCAAGGCCGTGCATGACCCCTATATTGCCGTGATCTCCTGCCAGGATGCCCAGGCGGAAAAGGCCGCCCGGGACTATCTGGAAAAGCATGTGGAGAAGGCCGTAATCAAGTCCAAAACCGCCCAGAGCGGGCACATTGAAACCACCTGGGAAATTCGCCTTCTGGAGCACAGCACGGAGTTCATCACCCAGCTTTCCGAAATGGACGGGGTGGACAGCGCCGTGCTGGTGAGCTACAACGGCGACTACCTGGGGTGAGGTGGCGCAAATGCTACGGCACAAGAACATTGACAGGGTGTGCTGCGCCGTGCTGGCCTGCACCCTGCTGCTATGCGGTGTGTGCATGGGCGCAGCTGCAGGCGGCGGCATCAGCACCGACACCGCCATGGGCTACGAATCCCGCCTGTTCGACCAGAGCCGGGTGCACACCATCGACATTGTGATGGACGACTGGGAAGGCTTCCTTTCCACCTGCACCAATGAGGAATATACCGCCTGCCATGTGGTAATCGACGGCGAAAGCTACAAGAATGTGGCCATCCGGGCCAAGGGCAATACGTCCCTCAGCTCCGTGGCAGCCTATGGCAACAACCGCTATTCCTTCAAGGTGGAGTTCGACCACTATCAGAAGGGAAAGACCTACCATGGCCTGGATAAGCTGAGCCTGAACAACATCATTCAGGACAATACCTATATGAAGGACTATTTTGCCTACACCCTGATGAGTCGGATGGGCGTGGCATCGCCCCTGTGCAGCTTTGTGCAGATCAGTGTCAATGGGGAGGTCTGGGGCCTGTACCTGGCGGTGGAGGGCGTGGAAGAAGCCTTCCTGCAAAGGAACTACGGAAAAGCCTACGGCAGCCTGTACAAGCCGGACAGCATGTCCTTCGGCGGCGGGCGAGGCAACGGGCGCGGGTTCGACATGGCGGACATGGCAGAGCAGTTCGGCTTCACCTTTGACGGTGAGCAGCCGTCCGTTACCCCGCCGGACATGGGGGATATGCCTGCCATGCCGGAAGGCTTCGGCGCGGATGGCGGCACGCCGCCGGACATGCCCGGCAACGCTGATGGCGGCAATCAGCCCGGTAGGCCAGACGGCAATCAGCGCGGCTCCGGCGGCAGGCAGCGGGACAGCCAGGACTTCCGGAAGCAGGATAACATGGGCGGCGGCTTTGGCGGCTTTGGCAAGGGCAGTGATGATGTGAAGCTGCTGTACATTGACGATGACCCGTCCAGCTATCCCAACATTTTCGACAATGCCAAAACGGACATCACCCAGGAGGACAAGACCCGGCTGATTGCCGCCATCAAGGCGCTGAACGAAGGTGATACCTCCGTGGTGGACACCGAGGCGGTTATCCGCTACATGGCGGTGCACAACTTCCTGTGCAATGGGGACAGCTACACCGGCTCCATGGTGCATAACTATTACCTGTATGAGAAGGACGGCGTGCTTTCCATGATTCCCTGGGATTACAACCTGGCCTTTGGCGGCTTTGATGCCGGCAGCAGCGCGTCCTCCGTTATCAACGCCGGCATCGATCAGCTGGTGACCTCCGGGCAAACTGGCGACAGACCTATGGCGGACTGGATTACCGCCGGCGAGGAATCGCTCCAGCAGTACCACGCTGTGTACCAGGAGTTCATTTCCAGCGCGTTTGATTCCGGCTGGTTTGCCCAGGAGATTGACCGGGTGACGGATATGATCGCTCCCTATGTGGAAAGCGACCCCACCGCCTTCTGCACCTATGAGGAATTCCAGACGGGCGCCCAGACCCTGAAGGCCTTCTGCCTGAAGCGGGCGGAAAGCATCAGCAGCCAGCTCAGCGGCGAAAACATTCAGGTGGACGCTGCCGGCATTGACCTTTCTGCCATGGGCAGCATGGGCCACGACAAGGGCGGCGGCGGGCAGCAGAAGGATTTCTCCTTTCCCGGCGGCGATATGCCAACCTTTGGGGATGTACCATCAGAAGAAGGCGATGCTGCGCCTAACATGCCCGCCGGCAGCGACCATCCGCTGCTTTGGCTGGCAGGCTGCGCCCTGCTGCTGGTTTTAGCACTGCTGCTGGCCCGGCGGTATCACGATCATTCATAGCACCCTGCGGGCGATTTCCATGTGGAAGTCGTCCGCTTTTTGTGGTACAATGGGGAAAACCATACACGGAGGTTCTGCTATGAATCAGCTGGTGAACCCTTTGCTGCCGGGCTTTTACCCGGATCCGTCCATCTGCCGGGTGGGGGAGGATTTCTACATGGTCACATCCACCTTCAGCTATTTCCCCGGTGTTCCCGTGTTCCACAGCCGTGATCTGCGCCACTGGGAGCAGCTGGGCCATGTGCTTTCCAGGCCCAGCCAGCTGCCACTGGACTGGCAGTACATTTCCGGCGGCATTTATGCGCCCACCATCCGCTATCATGATGGGCTGTTCTACATGGTGACCACCAATGTGAGCCATGGGGGCAATTTCTTCTGCACGGCGGAAGACCCTGCCGGGCCCTGGAGCGAACCTACCTACATCAAGGGCGCGCCGGGCATTGACCCCACCCTTTTCTGGGATGATGACGGGCAGTGCTACATGATGGGCACCACCGACTGGCAGGAGCAGGCGCCGGGGGTGTGGATTGGCCCGGTGGACCTGGAAAAGGGGTGCATCACCGGCCCGCGCCAGCTGGTGTGGACGGGTGCCCTGGTGAACGCCTGGGCGCCGGAAGCGCCCCATGTGTACAAGAAGGACGGCTGGTACTACCTGATGATTGCCGAGGGCGGCACCGAGCATTTCCATGCGGTGACCATGGCAAGAAGCCAGAACATTCTGGGGCCGTACGAGGGCTACCGGGGCAACCCCATCCTGACCCACCGGCACCTGGGGGAGGATTACCCCATCTGCAATGTGGGCCATGGTGATCTGGTGCAGCTGCAGGACGGCAGCTGGTACATGGTGGCGCTGGCCTCCCGTATATACGGCGGATACCACAAGAACCTGGGTAGGGAAACCTTCATTGCGCCGGTGGACTGGTCGGGAGACTGGCCGGTGGTCAGCCCGGGAACGGGCAAGGTGGAGTGGACATACCCTGCGCCGGAGCTGCCGGATGCACCCTTCCCCCAGCCGGATATGGATGATTTCCACGCCCTGTGCTGGAACACCCTGGGCACCCCGGAGGAAGGGAATATCCGCCTGGAAGACGGCAGGCTGTACCTGCGCTGCCAGGCCAAGAAGCCCGAGGGCCCGGAGGCGCAGGATCACCGCCGGCCCAATGGCATGCTGGGCTTTTATGGCCGCCGCCAGCAGCACATGAGCTTTTCCGCCACGGTGGATGCCCTGCTGCCGGAGACACCCGGCGCCGCCTGCGGCCTGATGGTGCTGCAAAACAATTTCGCCCAGCTGCGCGTGGAGCTTGCCTGCACGGATGAGGGCATTGCGGCCCGGGCCGTGAAGGCCTGGCGGGACGAAAACGGCAGCCACCGGCAGCTGCTGGGCCAGCTGCCCGCAGCAGCAGCTGCCCGGCTGAGCATTGCCGCCCGGGGGCAGCAATACAGCCTGCTGTGCAATGGGCAGGTCATTGGCTGTGCCGATGGCGGCTTCCTGGGCAGTGAAAGCTGCGGCGGTTTTGTGGGCGCCTATGTGGGCCCCTTTGCCACCGGCAGCGGCAGCGACCTGGAGCAGGAAGCCCTGTTTGAGCATTTCCACTACCAGGGTGAATAAAGCAGCGGCGGCTCCCGTATAATGGGGAACCGCCGCTTTTGTTATTCGGTAATCCAGCCGCGCATCAGCGCCACCTGGTAAATGCCCTCCACCATGCCCTGGGCCAGCATGGTTTGGTATTCGGGGGTTGCCAGCTTCACATCCTCGGCAGGGTTGCTCATGTAGCCCATTTCTACCAGGAAGCAGGTCATCTGTGCCCAGTTGCTGCCAACGTAGCGATCCGTCTGATACACGCTGCCGGTTTTGGAGGTCAGCTCATAGCCCACAGCTTTCTTCATTTCGTCCAGGAAAGCCTGGCCCATGGCAAAATACTCCTCCGGCGCGGCCACAGCCCGGGCATAGTCTGAATTCTTGGGGGTGTACAGGCCAATGCCGGATACCCGGGCCTTGCTGTTTTTGTTGCAGTGCAGGCGGAGCATGATATGTGCACCGGCCTGGGCGGCAATCTCCGCCCGTTCCAGGTTGGTGTGGAATTCATCCTGGCGCTGGCGGGTCATCACCACGGTGGCGCCTTCATGCAGAAGCAGATCGCGCAGGAGCATGCCGGTTTCCAGCACCACAATGGATTCGCGCCGCATGGTTATGGTGCCCTGGGCCATGCCGCCCTTTCCCTTGGTGGTGCCCTTCAGCCCAGGGCCATTGGGCTCGGTAACGATGCGACCATTCTCCTGGTGCCCGGGATCGATGCACACCACCAGGCCGGAAAGGCGGCCCGGCTGGCCCTGGGGTGCGGCAGGCGCTTCATATCCTTTGCGGACGGTATCTTCCTTTTTCAGGGCACCCTTGCCGTTGCGCACCTGAACGGTGAACTGCGTGCGGGCATAGGTCAGCGGGGAGGCAACATCCCCCTGGTAAAGGCCCTCGTCGTTCACGGGATAAACGGGGAACTGGGCTGTTTGCTGCTTGGAACTGTAGCGCAGGAGCATGAAGTCCGTTCCTGGGGCCTGAAAAGAATAGTGAAAGCCTTCAGGGGTTTCTTCAAGGGTGAAGGCCGTAACCTTGGCATTGGAAACGCCGGTGGGCGCCGCATAGCCTGCGGCCTGGGGCAGCTGGAGAATTTTCCTGCCCACCCGCTTCTGGGCCAGGGTTTCCGTACAAACGGTCACCTTGCCGCCACAGGCACTGTTGGGCAGGTCGATGCTGCCGGAAAAGCGGCCATCGGCACTGAAAAGGGTCTGGCGGCCGCTGTCGTTGGTGGATTTCCAGATCAGCACCAGCCATTGCTCCTGGCAGGATATTTCGTAGTCAATGGCCATTTCCCTGGGCTACAGGAAAAATGCATCGGTGGCGGAGGCCAGCGCGCCCAGGGGCAGCAGGCACAGGAGAGCAATCAAAAGCAGCTTGCGCATGGGGTCACCCTTTCAGAAAAAGCGTTAGAACCGGTCAAAGTTTACCACACTTTGGGCGCCTGTGCAAGCCGCCCTCGATGCGCTTGATGCGCACAAGGTTCCCATCCCGGTCGGTCACCAGGCGCACACCGCAGGGGGAAGCATGCTTTTCCACACCATCCACCAGCACCCGGGCGGTGCGACCATCGCTTTCAATGGCATAGCACCTGTCGCCCCACTGCTGCCGATAGGTATAGGCATGGCCGCTGCCCAGGCTGAACCACATGTCCCCCATGTGCATGGTGATGCCCCAAATGTGGGCCATGTATTCCAGCACGGCCAGCATGGTTGGGCCGTAGGCATCCTGGAAGGGGTCGCTGCTGCCGAGGGCCATGGGCTGCTTGGTGATGGAGGATACCCGGCTGGGTGCGCCGGTGAAGGGATCAAACTGCTGGGTGAAAACATAGCCGCCGCGGATGACCGCATCCATCAGCTTGTGCCCCAGGGCGGTCACCACCGGCTCGTAACCGTAGCGCTCCAGGGCCAGGATGGCCCGCTGGTAGGTCAGGCCTTCGCATTGACCGCTCCAGTTGTTCTCCGGCGCATTGCGGAAGACCGGGTCGTTCACCGCTACTGAGGGCAGGGGAAGCGCCGTCCAGAATTCCGCCGGGTTCAGCAAATGCTCGCGCACAAACCTGTCCGCCATGGGCTGGGAGAAGGAGCCCCAATACATGCACCGCAGGCTGTTGTGGGTGAGGATCGGCATGGTGCGGCCGGTGCGATCCCTGTCAAAGCAGGCGCCCTGGGTTTCGCTCCACAGCCGGGCGCGGAGGGCGGCGGCAACGGCATCCGCCTGGCTGCGCCAGTGCTGCTCCCGCCCATCACCCCGGATGCGGCTGATTTTCGCCAGGGTGTCCCGTGCGGCATAGGAGAAGGAGGTGATGTCCATGGAGGCCATGGGCACCACGCTGTTGCCGGCAGGCGGCGTATCGGCGGTACAGTAGTTGGGTGCATCCCCATAGCGGATGGCATTGTCCTCCCCCGTGTCGTACACGCAGAAGGATTCCAGAATGCCGTCCCCGTCCGTGTCCCGGGTGCGCCACAGATAGCCGTCGAACTTCTCCAGCGCCGCTGCCACCTCGTCCAGGTATGCCCTGTCCTCCCCGGCCCAGTAATACATGTTCAGCGCCGGCCAGGGAAAGCAGAACCCCTGAAACTTGTTGAACTCTGGCTCCACCCTGCCATCTGCCAGACACTGAATGGAACCTGCCAGCCGCCCGTCCTCCCTTTGGGTGCGGATGAACAGCAGCTGGTTGTTCATGGCGGCGGTCAGGTTGCGCTTGGCATACATTTCGCCGCCCATGGGCTGGGTTTCCAGCCATATCTTTTCATAGCCGCCGCCCTCCACCAGCACCTGGTGCGGGCCGAACATCTGCAGGTTGTCCAGGCACCTGGCGCAGGCGGTGTCGTACAGGCGCTGCAGGGCGGCATCGTCAATGGAAAAATCCACCCGGGTTTCAGGATAGGTCATGGGCGCATCCTTTCAAAAAAAGCGCATTCCGTTTTTCAGGAATGCGCAGACTGTTTCTTAAAGGACTTCTTCCGTTTCCGCATCGAAGAGGTATACGCTTTCGGCGGGAATGGAGAAGGGAATGCTGGTATCCATGCCGGGAATCTCGTGGGGTGCCACCTTCAGAATGGCCTTGTCCTCCGCCACATCCACATACACGTTGGCGTTGTCGCCCAGCATTTCGGTCAGCTCCACCAGGCCGGTGAGGGTGTAGGCGCCGTCCTGCTTGCCCAGGGAAATGGCCTCGGGCCGGAAGCCGAACACAATGTCCCTGCCCTCATACCCGGCGGCTTTGTCCCCCAGCTTGCCGGTCAGGTCCAGCACGCTGCTGCCAATGGTGATGCAGCCTTTTTCCACCTTCCGGCGGATGAAGTTCATGGGCGGCTCGCCAATGAAGCCTGCCACGAACATGTTTGCCGGGTGGAAGTAAACCT